>JAKFYL010000111.1 GCA_021730845.1 Planctomycetota bacterium
ACGGCATGCGCAATGCCGACGCAGTTGGCGACGCGGCGCACGCGGAAGCCAAGCTCATTGCGAACCAGGACGCCGAGTGGGATGCGCAGGTGCGCAAAGCGCTCGAGCGCTCTCCCGTCGACCCACGCCAGGTCGCCCAGCGGCCGTCCCTAGCTCAGCTGCCGCCGGCGCCGTTTGCTGCTCTCGCGGTCGGACAATCCGACCTGCTCCCCTCCCACGAGCGGCTGAGCGTGTTTCGCGCGGAAAAACCCTCCGAGGCGCGCACCGAACTCGAGAACCCGGGTCGACTCTTGTCGGGCCGGTTCGATCTGGCCTTCGTACTGATTTGGCTGCTGCCGCTGTTCTTGCTTGCGGCGGCGTACGACTTGTGCGCAGGCGACCGCGAGGCCGGAACGTTGCGCATGGTCCTGGCGCAAGGCACATCGCCGCGCCTTTGGATCGTGCGGCGCGCACTCGCGCGCGGCCTGCCGTTCCTGGCGTGCGCCAGCGCCGCCGTATTGTGGGCCAGCACAGCGAGTCGCACGGACGAAAGCAGCGCGCGCGCCTGGATGGCGGTTCTGGTGGTCGTTGCCTACGGCCTTTTCTGGCTGGCCATCGCGGCGCTGGTGAACACCTTCGCGCGCTCGGCAGCCGCTGCGGCCACCGCCGCCGGCGCAGCCTGGGTCGTGTTCGTGCTCGTGCTGCCGACGCTGCTCAATGTCGTGGTCGAAAGCCTGCACTCCAGCCCCTCGCGCGCCGAGCTGGTCGCCGAAGCACGCGCGGCTTCCTCGGACGCAGAGAAACGCGGCAACGAGCTAGTTTCCAGCTTCTTCAAGGACCACCCCGAGCTCGCTCCACCCGGCATGCAAGCCGACATGCTCAGCCGCATGATGGCCGTGCAAGACGAAGTCGGTCGCGCGATGGAGCCGGTCAAGGTGCGCTTCGCCCAGGCTGCGCTCGAGCAGCAGCGCGAAGTCGAGCGCTGGCGCTTTGCCTCCCCCGCCATCGCCGCCCACGAAGCGCTGACCGACCTGGCGGGCACTGGCTACTGGCGCCACCGCTCGTTCCAAGATCAAGTCAACGCGTTCAAGGAGCAATTGCTCACGTTCTACGAGCCCAAATTCCACAAACGCCAGCCGATCGTGGCCGCGGACCTGAGCAAACTCCCGCGCTTTACCTTTCAAGAAGAGCCGCGCTCCGCCTGGAGCGGACGCGTCAGCGCAAGCGTCGCCGGCATCTTGGTGCTCACCGCCATAGCCGCGCTGCTTGCCGCCGCACGACTCTCGCCCAAACGTCTGGCGGCCTAGGGCAGCCTGAATGGCTCGCAGGCCGTCCACTCGGCATGCGCCCCTGTGGGTGCATGCTCTTGTAGAGTTGATTCTCGTCGCGGCACCGTATCAGGAGCTTACGTGACCAGGACACAGGCCTTATCCGTTCGCCGCCTCATGGCATTCGCCATCGATTGGCTCGTCGTTGTGATTTGAGCAGGCGCTCTGTTCGGCGTCGTGATGTTGGCTACCAGCGGCAACCCGCCCCAGCCAGCTAGCCCGTGGCAGGGTCAGATCGTGGGACTGCTCAAGATGACTATCCCGTTCCTGCTGTACTTTGCCCTCAGCGAGCGTTCGCCTGCGCGCGCTTCGCTCGGCAAGCGAATCTTGGGGCTCCGTGTTTCAACCCACACGGGCGGGCGCCTGTCATGGGTTGCCGCGATCGCTCGCAACACGATCAAATTCATTCCGTGGGAGTGCGGACACACTCTGGCTCAGCAAGCGGTTTTCTCTGAGGACAGAGGTCTTGCGGCGTGGGTGTGGGCACCCGCCGCTGTCGCGTTTCTCTGCCCCGTGTGGTGGGTATTGGCGATCTTGATGACCGCGCAAGCGCCGTACGATCGTTGGACGTCTACGCATGTTCTACATTCGACGGATGCTTAGGACTTCGTCGTGACGATCCTCGCGGCCCAACAGGGCCATGCAGGCGCCGATCATGGCTGATAGCCTGAGATGCGCGAATCCCAAGCGCCGTCCGGCCGAGCATCCCGTTTCTACGCGGTGGACACCGCTCAGCGAGATCACCATCGCGGAGCGGCTAGCGCGCCACACAACCGCTTGCATCGGCAAGTGGCACCTGTCCGTGAACTTGGGGACGCTGCATCCCAATCAGTGCGCTATCGACTGGTACTCGGGCTTCCTGGGCGACAACGGTACGACACCCAGCGCGTCGACCGCGCCGTGCTTGCCCTCGCATGCCAAGAGCACGCTCTACGAAGGCGGCGTCAACGTGCCGCTGATCGTGCGCGGCCCTAACGTGGCGCAAGGGGCATGCGCAGGACTGGTCTTTGTGGTCGATCTGTTCGCCACGATCGCTGAGCTCGGCCTGAGCCCGGCTCCACGCGGCGATTCGGTTTCGATGGTGCCGTACTTCACGCAACCGACGCTGTCGATACGTCCAAGCGTCTACACGGAGACCTTTTCGCCCAACGGCGCTGCTCCACCGTTCCCTTCGCATTCGCGAGCCGTGCGCAATGCGCGCTACAAGCTCATTCGCAGGACGGGACAGGGCGACCAGTTCTTTGATCTACAAGTCGACCCATTCGAAATGACGAATCTGCTTTTAGGTCTCAGCGCGTCCGAGCAGATCGAGTACGACGCCCTCATCGCTCAGCTCGTTGCGCTAGGCGTCCGCTGAGCGCCTGGGTACAAGCCATCCGCCTGGACCGACAGCCCGGCTACGGCCGCCAATCAAGTCGTCCTGAGATTGCCGGCGCGACCCCCGAACTTCCCGCTCGCACAAACGCACCCCGTATGCGGCCAGGGGCAGCGGTCTGAGGAAACCGACGTGACGCTCGAGCCCCATGGGAAGCAAGGTCTGTGCATCCCGCGCTCCGGATTGGACTTCGCGACCTCTCACGCCCAGACTCTAGGTTGTGTCCGTTCGCAAATCCCGCCACGTTCCGGATGCCAGGCAGGCTTCTCCCACGCAGGTCGTGCGGCATGAATCGCCAACTGGCAATCTTTGCGGTGCCGTGCGCGTTCGCGCCGATCGTTGTTCGGGCATGGGTTTTTGCCGGCGGGCATGGGCATGGGAAAGCACGTGTGCGCAATTGCGGTCCGTAGCTCGCTACGCACGGACCGCCTCCTGGAGCGCCCCATGCCTGTGTGGGCAGTTCTGATCCCGGTGGTAGCAACCGCGTTGCTCGCCGTCGCCCTCGTGCTGACGGTCGGAGTGGCGCTGGCCAGCATCTGTGCACTGGCGTTGATGGCGGCCGTGATTGCAGCTGTTCACCACGCCGAAGTGGTAGCGCATCGCATAGGCGAGCCCTTCGGAACCTTGGTACTCGCGATCTCGATCACGATCATCGAGGTGGCGTTGATCGTGTCGATGATGCTCGCCGGCGGACCAGACAAGGCCACGCTGCCACGCGAGACGATCTTTTCCGCAATCATGATTCTCTGCAACGGCGTGGTCGGCCTGTGTCTGCTGCTCGGAAGTTTGCGGCACCATGAACAGTCGTTCCACATCGGCGGCGCGAACGCAGCGCTGTCGACGGTCATCGCGCTGGGCACGCTTTCGCTGGTGCTGCCGACATTCACGACGAGCTCCGCCGGGCCGACCTATACCGGCTCGCAGCTGGCATTCGCGGCGATTGCGTCGTTGGTGCTGTGGGCGACGTTCGTTTTCGTTCAGACCGTGCGCCATCGCGACTATTTCTTGCCGGTTCACAACGCCACCGACAGCGGACTTCATGCCGCGCCACCTTCGAACCGGCTTTCATGGGCGAGCTTCGGCCTGTTGTTGGTCGCGTTGGTGGCAGTGGTCGGGCTGGCGAAAGTATTGTCGCCGACTATCGAAGCGGCCGTGGCCGCTGCGGGCGCGCCGCCCGCTGTCCTTGGAATCGCGATCGCGATGTTGGTGCTACTGCCCGAAACCTGGGCTGCCGTGCGGGCGGCTCGAGCGAACCGGTTGCAGACCAGCCTGAATCTGGCATTGGGCTCCGCACTCGCCAGCATCGGCCTGACAATTCCGGCGGTCGCCCTGGCATCCGTTTTGATCGGCATGCCACTGGCGCTTGGGCTGCAGCCCAAGGACCTAGTGCTACTGGTCCTGACTTTCATCGTTGCGTCGATCACGCTGGTCTCGGGCCGCACGACCGTCATGCAAGGCGTGGTTCACCTGACAATCTTCGCTGCCTTCTTGTTCATGGCGTTCGTGCCGTAACGCTTTGTTGCCATCCCGCCTGCTGGCGCGTGCACACACTACAGTTGCCATCGACAGCCCGGTGCGATGGCAACGCCGAGCGCTCGCAGTTCCCGCGTTTTCCGCGGCCGTTCCCCCGCCGAGTGGTGCCGTGATCGCTCGCGCATGCGGTGATGCTGGCGTCGAAGGACCAATCGCTGCCGCGATGGAAACGGTGTTCAGAATCGCGTCGCTTGCCAAGCCGATCGCCGCTGCGGCAGTGCTGATGCTGGTCGACGAGGGCACGCTTGGGCTCGTCGAGGCTGGATGGCGTGGTTCGAAACCTGCCGATTGCCTGGCAGGCAGTGACGGCACGCAGCTGCTCCAGCACACCTTCAGGCAACCCGACGACACGGACCAACTCGGCATCGTCGAGCGTGAACAAGTCTCGAAGAGTCGGTGGCACGTTGAGACCAAGATCGAGGCGCCCAAGCAGGTGAATCTGGAGCTCACGAGCTGAGTGCGTCGGGCATACGATCTCTCGGAGTAGGCGCTGATTTGGTGCGCCTAACAGGCCCCTCAATCTGACGAAGGCGTCGATTCGGTGGCCATCGACCAAACAAAGTCCGAACGGCGCCTGCTCAGGATACGGACACCACTAGGCGACCGGCGCAAGCCCTGTCCAAGACCCCTACGGAGTTGTGTACGTTGCCGCGTTGATCGGGGTTCCAGCTGCGCGTTCGACTTCGATGCGTGTCAGGGCGGCTTCCAGGAGTGCTTCGACCAGTGTTCGACGTGCTGCCTGGACCGCTGCTTGGGCTTGCAGAAGCGTCAAGACCGTCGTGTCGCCGAGTTGATACGCCTTTTCGGCTAGCTTTGCGCTGCGTTCTGCCTGCGGAAGGAGCTGCTCCTGAGACAAATTCGCGCTGCGCGCGGCAATTTCGGCCTTGTCGAGCGCGGCCCACAGCGCTTGCCTGGCCTCAACGATGAGTGCTTCGCGCTCTTTCTTGAGCTGAGCGAGTTCGAATTCGGCGCGGCTGATCTGTGCTTGGTGTTGGTCGAAGATCGGCAGCTCTAGCGTCCCCATTGGGCCGATGAAGAAATCGCTCTCGCCTCCGCCCTCGGGACGCTCGCTGGAAATTCCAGCGCTGGCATCCGGCAGGCGTTGCTTGCGTGCCAGGCCGGCACGCGCATTTGCCGCGGCGACAGCCTTGTCGGCGGCGCGCAGGTCGGGCCGGCGGGCCAGGCTGGCTTCGACGAATGCTTCGCGCGGGAGCGAATGCCAGGCCGGCGTAGGCAGCGGATCGATCAACTTCGTGGCCAGCAAGTCGACTTCCAGCGAAAGCAGCGCCGCGAGTTTGCGCGTGGCCGAGGCTTCCTCGCGCTGCGTGCGCTGGGCCGCGAGTTCGACCCCTAGCGCCTGGCTCTCGGCCAGGCTTTCGTCGGTCTTCGTGGCGACTCCGGCCGCGACTTGTTTGCGCACGCCCGCTAGCGAGCGGCGCGCGAGTTCCAGACTTGCCTCCCCCACCGAGCGCGCCTCGCGCGCGGCAACGCTCTCGAAGTACTCCGTCTTGGTCGCTGCCACTAGTTCGCCCGAGAAGCGCGAGAGTTCGAGCAGGCGTTGCTCGAGGCCGGCTTGGGCCAGGGACTTGCGCGCTGGAAGCTGCCAAATCTCCGCCACGCTGCCGGCAAGGTCGGCGGTCCAGCGCACGCGCCCGCCGGTGTCTGGGAACAGGAACGCCAAACTCAGGCTCGGGTTGGCAAGCAGGCCCGCCTGGACGTATTCCGCGCGCGCCACGCCCAAGCCGAGGAATTCGGCCTGCAAGCGCCGGTTGTTGAGCAGCGCCAAGCGCAGGGCCTCGTCGAGCGCGAGCCCATCGGCGAGCACGTCCGCTATCTCTTCCTCCGTGAGCACGGGTGCGTCGGGATCGTGGACGTCTGACTGGCCGGTGGTCTGGCGAATCTCTCGCTGTGCTTGCTCGTAATCGGGCCTGGGATCCACGCTGGCGCAGCCATGCAGGAAGAGCACGGTGACTAGAGCAAACGCGGACGCAACATGGAATCTACGCATGCTTGACCTCCATGTGCGATTCGCCGAGCGCGGCATTCTGAGTCGATTCTCCAAAACGCGGGAATAGCGCTGGGACCACCAGCATGTTGAGCAGTGTCGAAGACAGAAGCCCGCACAGGATCACGATGGCCATGGGGGTTAGGATCTCGTTGCCGGGCGCGTCGCCGCGGAGCGCGAGCGGCATGAGCGCGAGTCCCGCTGCGAGCGCGGTCATCAGAATAGGCGCCAGGCGTTCCATAGCTCCTCGTCGCACGGCTTCGCCAAACGTCTTGACTCCCTCGCTGCGCTGCAGGTGGCGGATGTGCGAAATCATCATGATTCCGTTGCGGGCCGCGACGCCGAATACGGTGATGAAGCCGATGATCGATGCCACCGAGAGCGTGCCGCCCGCGAGATAGACGCCCGCCACACCACCGATGAGCGCGAGTGGCAAGTTCAGCAGGATGAAAACGGTGTCTCGCATGGAGCGGAACGAGGTGTACAAGAGGCCCGCGATGCCGGCCACGATGACCAGCCCCAAGATCGCCAGCAACTTGGCCGTCGCCGCAGCGCTTTCGAACTGGCCTCCGTACTCCACGTAGTAGCCTGGAGGGAGTTTGGCTCTGGTCTCGATGCCGTGCCGGATTTCGGCGACCACACTGCCGATGTCGCGACCAGCGACGTTGCACATCACCACGATCTTGCGCTGCACGTTTTCGCGACTGATGAAATTCGGCGAGCGATCCTCGACCAGTGTGGCCAGGGACTCGAGCGGGATTCTTGCTCCTGAAGGCGTATCGACGAACGTCCTGGCGATGGTTTCTTGGGATGCCGATCCGCTGTCGCCGACGCGCACCAAAAGGTCGAAGGCGTTGTGCCCCTCCAGCACTTGACCGACGACTTCCCCCGTGGTGGCGAGCTCCAGAGCATGCGCCACGTCCGCGATGCGCAGGCCGTGGCGCGCGATCGCGTCGCGATCGAACTCCACGCGCAAAGTCGGCACCAGCGCCTGTTGCTCGGTAGAAAGGTCGACGACTCCCGGCACTTCGCGCATCAGGCTCTCGACCTCGCTGCCCAAGGACCGCAGCCGATCGAGGTCCTCGCCAAAGATCTTGACCGCGATGCTGGCGCGCGTGCCGGAAAGCATGTGGTCGATGCGGTGGCTGATGGGCTGGCCGAGGGTCGCTTGCACGCCGGGCACTCCGGCCAGGCACGAGCGCAGCGCTTCCAGCAATTCTGGCTTCGTGCGGCGAGGAAGTCCCAGTCGCACAGGCGCCTCCATATCGAGTGTGAGGTCGATTTCGCTGGCTTCGACTCCTTGCAGGTGTTCATCTTCTTCGGCTCTGCCCGTTCGAAGGCCGAGGGCCGCGATCTCGGGTTGGGTCATCAAGGTTTCCGCGGCCAAGCGCGCCAGTTGGTCACTTTGCCGCAGCGAAGTGCCGGGCGCGGTCACAAGGCCAACCACCAGAGCGCCTTCGTTGAACTCGGGCAAGAACGTCCGGCCCATGGTTGAAGCCGCGTACAGGCTGAAAGCCAGCAAACCGACGCTCGGGACGGCCACCCACGCTGGGCGGCGCATGACCCACCCCAGGGGGCGCGCGTAGCAAGCTTTGAGCCAGTGGACCAGCCTCGGTTCTTGGCCACCTTGGACCGTGCCACTGCGCGGCAGAAGGAGCGAACAAAGCACGGGCGTCACGGTGAGTGCCGTCAGAAGCGAAGCCAGCAGGGCTACTGTGAACGCCAGTCCCAGTGGCTGCAGCAGCCGGCCCTCGACACCCGAGAGGAAAAAGACCGGCGTGAACACGAGCACGATGATGAAAGTCGCCAGCACGATCGACGAGCGCACTTCCACGCTGGCTTGGTAGACGACCTCCAGCAGCGGTCGCCTTGCTTGCTCGGGAAGGCGGCTGTTCTCGCGCAAGCGGCGCACGACGTTTTCGACGTCGATGATGGCGTCGTCGACGAGCGCGCCGATGGCGATGGCCATGCCGCCCAGCGCCATGGTGTTGATCGTTCCGCCGAAGGCGCGCAGCACGAGGATGGCGGCAAGCAGCGACAGCGGCAGCGCCAGCAGCGTGATCAGGCTCGCCTGTCCGCTGGCGAGGAAAGCCACGACCACCAGCGTGACCACCAGGGCTCCCTCGAGCAGAGCTGTGGTCGTGTTGCGGACCGAATGGTCGATGAAGCTCGCCTGCCGGAACAGGTTCTTGTTGATGTGCATGCCCTTGGGCAATCCGGCGCTGATCTCGTCCAGCGCGCGATCGACCTCTCTTGTGAGCGCCAAAGTGTTGATTCCGGGCTGCTTTTGGATCGCGACGATGATGCCCGTCTCGATGATCGGCTCCCAGTTCGCGCCGCGGCGCGCAGCGGTTCCTGTGCCGCGCTTGAAGGCCGCGCCCACGCCCACGGTGCCAAGGTCGGAAACGCGCACGCCCGTCTCGCCGCGCAGCGCAACGACGGTGTTGGCGATGTCTTTCTCGGTGCGCACGCGGCCGATTCCCTCCACGATCGTCTCTTGCGCCCCGTTCACGAGCACCCCTGCTGCGACGTTCTCGCTCGTTTCGCTCAAGGCCTCTGCAACCTCGGCTGCGGACAAGCCATAGGCCTCCAGGCGCTGCGGCGAAAGCACCACCTGGTATTGCTTGGTGTCGCCCCCGATGGGAGTCACTTGGGACACGCCCGCGACCGAGAGCAGCCGCCGGCGCAGCTGTGTGTTCGCGACCATCGAGAGCTCGAGCAGACTGTGGCTGGGAGAAGTAAGCGAAACGAACAGGATTTCGCCCATGATCGAGGAGGCCGGGGCGAGTTTGGGCGCTTCCACCTGCGCGGGCAGCTTTCCGGCGACGGCCAAGAGGCGTTCCGAGATCGTCTGGCGCGCTCGATGCAGGTCTGTCCCCCACTCGAACTCGACCCACACGACGGCGATTCCGACGGCTGTCCCCGAACGCACGCGGCGCACGCCCACGGCGCCGTTGACGGCGGTCTCGATGGGATACGTGACCTGGGTCTCCATTTCCTTGGGCGAGATGCCGTGGCCCTCGACGATGACCGTCACGGTCGGAGCGGTCAGGTCGGGGAATACGTCGACCGGCATGCGCCGGGTCACGAATGCGCCGACGCACAGCAAGAGTCCGGCCAGCAGCGAGACCAGGCCGCGGTGCGCCAGCGACCATCGAATCAGTAGGTTGACCATGGCTTTCCGGCTTCCTCTAGTGGGCGTGGCCGGCGCCAAACGTCTCGGGAGACAGCGCAGCGAGCTTGATGATGTAGGCGCCGCGGGTCGCGACGCGCTCGCCCGGCTCGATACCGGAAAGGACCTCCACGAAGGCGGCGTCCTTCGCGCCGAGTTCGAGATCGCGTTTGGCGAACAATTCGCCCTCGATCATCACGTAGGCAGTCGGCAGGCCTTGATCCATGACGATCGCCTCGAGCGGGATCGCGACACGAGCCTCGTGCACGCCAGTCGCAATCTCCAATTCGGCCAGCATGCCCGGGCGCACGGCGCCGTCCGTGTTGTCCAGCTCGTAGCGGATGGAAAGCGTGCGGGACGAAGCGTCGACTTGCGGGCCCAGATACGGTTTGGCGTCTGCCGGCCCGCCCAGGTCGAATCGCCGCGCGGTCAGCGCAGCCAAGGTTGCAACGGCGACGGGATCTGCACCGATCAAGCTCAAGTCGAAC
>JAKFYL010000085.1 GCA_021730845.1 Planctomycetota bacterium
TGGTCAGTCGATGTGGCGCGCAGCGCCTCGGGTTTCCAAGCCCCGGGCTGCAAAGCACTGGGCCGCGCGCTCACGGGCGCGATCCAAGTAGCGGAGTTGATTGAGCAGCTCACGCGCGCCGCGCAGGGCCGGCGCTGCGCGCGCCGGCACAGGATCGAGGCTGGCCAGCAACTGTTGCAAGACCACGCTGTGATCGCGGTCCAGTTGCGTGCTCAGGCCGCGCACTGCTTCCATGTCGGCCGCCGAGGCGCTGGGAGCCTGGGCGGCATCGAGAAGCTCGTTCCACTCCAGGACCTGCATCAAGAACGCACGCGGCACGGGCGTGGAGTCGCGTTCGCTGGGGGCCCCCAGGTCATGGACGATCCACTCGGCGCGCTGCACAGGATCCGAGAGGATCTCGAAGGCGCGATTGAGTTCGGCGCTATGGCGTTCGGCGAGCTGGCGCGTGGGCTGGTCGCTATCCGAGAAGAAATCCGGATGCACGATGCGGGCCAGGCGCGTCAGGCGCTTTTGCAGCGCGCCCGAGTCCACGTGGGCTTGACGCTCCAGCCCCATGATCTCGAAAGGCGAGAGGCCGGGCGGAGGCGTGAACAGGGCCCCGCATTTCGAGCACCCTAGGGGGGTCTCGAGCGGGGCTTGGCAAGCGCGGCACACGCTCATGCGCTCATGCGAAAGGTCCAAGGCAAACGAAGCGCGGCTGTGGCAGCGCCGGTTAGACCGAGAACGACTCGCCGCAACCGCAGGTCTTGGAGGCGTTGGGATTGCCGAACTTGAAACCGCGTCCCATCAGGTTGTCTTCGAAGTCGACTTCCGTGCCGCTCAGGTACAAAAAACTCTTGGGGTCGCACACCAGGCGCACGCCTTCGAATTCATTGAGTTGGTCGGTGTCGTTCAGCTGATCGTCGAACCCCAGGGTGTAGCTGAATCCGGAACAGCCGCCGCCCTTCACGCCCACGCGTAGAGCCGTTTGGGGGGGCAGTTTCTGTTCATCCAATATGCGACGAACCTCTTGGATCGCGCGGGCGGACATGGTGATCACGACTACTTGCCCTCCTTCAGGGATTCACGCTTGGCTTTGAAGTCGGCCACCGCCGACTTGATCGCGTCCTCGGCGAGCACGCTGCAGTGGATCTTGACCGGCGGCAAGGAAAGCTCCTCGACGATCTGCGTATTGCGAATGGTCATGGCCTCGTCGAGCGTCTTGCCCTTGATCCACTCGGTGGCCAAGGACGAGCTGGCGATGGCCGATCCACAACCGAACGTCTTGAACTTGGCGTCGACGATGCGGTCGCCTTCGACTTGGATTTGGAGTTTCATGACGTCACCGCACTCGGGTGCGCCGACGACTCCCGTGCCGACGTTGGCGGAGTTCTTGTCGAGCGCCCCGACGTTGCGCGGGGAGTTGTAGTGATCGAGCACTTTTTCGCTGTAAGCCATGGGTCTTTTGAAATCCTTGAGTAAGGCGGAGGTCAGTGGCCGCCTTGCCAGTTGACTTGAGAGAGGTCGATGCCCTCTTGGGCCATTTCGTACAGAGGCGATAGTTCGCGCAGGCGCTTGACTGCGCCGATGACTTGGTCGGCTGCGAAGTCGATTTCCTCAGATGTGGTGAAACGACCGACGCCGAAACGAATCGAGCTGTGGGCCAGATCCTCGCCGACGTTCATGGCGCGCAACACGTGGCTGGGCTCCAAGCTGGCGGAAGTGCAAGCCGAGCCCGAGGAGACCGCGCAGTCCTTGATGCCCATGATCAACGACTCGCCTTCGACGAAAGCGAAGGACAGGTTCAGGTTGTTGGGCAAGCGGTGTTCGCGGCTGCCGTTGAGGTGCACGTGATCCAGCGCGTCGGTGATGCGCTTTTCCAGGCGGTCGCGCAGGGCGGCCGAGCGCTGGGCCTCGCTGGTGAGCTCGAGCCGCGCGAGTTCGCAAGCTTTTCCAAGGCCCACGATGCCAGGCACGTTGAGCGTACCCGAGCGCATGCCACGCTCGTGTCCGCCGCCGTCCATCTGGGCCTGCACGCGCACGCGCGGATTGCGCCGGCGCACGTACAACACGCCTACACCCTTGGGACCGTAGATCTTGTGGCCCGAAAGGCACAGCAGGTCGACCTGGTCGGCTTCCACGTCGACGGGCACCTTTCCGGCTGCCTGCGTCGCGTCGGTGAAGAACAACACGCCGCGCTCGTGGCACAGCGCCCCGATCTCGCGAACCGGATTGAGCGTTCCGACTTCGTTGTTGGCCCAGATCAGCGCCACCAGAATCGTGTCCGCTCGCATCGCCGCGCGCACTTGCTCGACGGACACGCGCGCCTGTTTGTCGGGCGCGAGGTAGGTGACCTCGAAGCCCTCCTTTTCCAAGTGCTTGCACGTGTCCAGCACGGCCTTGTGCTCGGCCTGGCTGGTGATGATGTGCTTCTTGGTCTCACCGTACATCTGGGCCACACCCTTGAGGGCCAGGTTGATGCTCTCGGTGGATCCGGAGGTGAAGACGATTTCCTTGGAGCTGGCCCCAAGCAAAGCCGCGACTTGCTCGCGCGCATTTTCGACGGCTTTCTCCGCTTCCCAGCCGAAGGCGTGGTTGCGGCTGGCCGCGTTGCCAAAATGCTGCGTGAAGTACGGCAGCATGCTTTCGAGCACGCGCGGATCCAGCGGAGTCGTCGCTTGGTAGTCGAGATAGATGGGAGTTTTCATGGACGGGGCAAAACAGCCATCGGGCCGGCTGGTTGGGTTGTGTTGATGGCTACGCCGGCGTCCGCGCCGGCCGCGAGCACCGTGGACAGGGCCTGCGGAGCAGCCAAGGAGCGCAGCGTGGTCTCTTCCAGTGCGCGCCAAAGAGTGGCGCGCACGCGTTGGATCGGCGAGCGAATGCGGCACATGGGCTTGACCTCGCAGCCGCCGCTGCGCAGCGCGATCGACGATTCGCAGTTGGTCAGCTCCGGCGCGCCCTCCAGGGCCTGCACCACATCGGCAAGCGTGATCTTCTCCGCCGGACGCGCCAGCGAGTAGCCGCCGGTTGGTCCGCGATGCGAATGCACCAGGCCCAGCCGCGCCAAGTCCTTGAGCACCTCGGCCAAGAGCCGCCGCGGCAGGGGATAGAGCTCACCGATTTCCCGCACGCTGACGACCTGCCCGGGACGGTCCACCATGTGGACCATCGCGATCAAGCCGTATTCGGTGCGTTTGGTGAGCTGGAGCATGGATAGGGCACTATTTTAGTGCGATATGTGTCCCAAAAAAAGGCCCCGGAAGCGGCCGAGCCGCCGAGCCCTAGGGGGCAATGGCCAGATCATAGGCCTTTTCGACCATCCTGGCGAGGGATACCAGAAAATTCTCCCGTGAACGAGAGAGTCGTTTCGGTCCCCGGAAGTCCGATCCTGGGCGGTAGCGGCCGTCAGACCGTCACTAAACACTTGCCCAGCAGCACTTTACATGTACGAAACGGGACCATGGCCAGCCCCCATTGGGCCGACGGCGCGGATGGACCGATAGAAGGCGGACCGCCATGGCCCATTCCGACTTGATCTGTTTCACCTGCGGGCTGCCCGCGCCATCCCAGGAGTCGATCGTTTCCTCCGCGAGCGCGCGCGCGGAACCGATGCGCCTGAATCGCACCCAGGACGGCGAGGTGTGCGATGCCTGCGCCCAGCGCTTGCTCGAGGCCATGCCGTCTCTGGTGAGCAACGTGCGCGCCGACCAAATCGCGGCGGGAAAACGCTCGAGCGAACGCGAATCCCGCGGTTCCGGTAGTCCGGCACCCTCCGATGACGGAGCCGGGCCACTGGCAGGCTAGCCCGTTCCGGCCGCAAGTTCGAAGGCTTCCAGGCGCTGGCGCAGTTCGCCGGGCAACATGCGCGGTGGGCGTTGTTCCTGCAGCAAATCGATGCACGCAAGTTCGGTCGACCCTTCGCACACGAATTGGGCCGTTTCGCTGTCTAGGATCTGGTAGCCGAATTCCACCGTGGCCGCACCCAGGCGCGTCACGCGCGTGCGTACCGTGAGCGCCTGCGCGTAGCGCGCTGGCGCGCGAAAACGCATGGATACCTTGCGCACGACCAGGCCCACGCCCGCGCTCTCGATCCTTGCGTAGGGCGCCCCCAGCGCTTCCATGCAGCGCGTGCGGCCCTCCTCCATGTAGACCAGGTAATTGGCGTGGTACACGACACCCATCTGGTCGGTCTCGCCATAGCGCACGCGCAGCTGCGTTTCGTGCCAGCGTTCCGCTGCGTTACTCATGCCTGCTGGCCCATGGGCCGTGGAGAATACCCAGCGCCAAGCGCCGGCGCAGCAACGAGAGGGGAAGCTCCATGTCGCCGGCCTCGATGCCGGGCCGGCCTAGAGCATCCTGGACGCCGAGCCAGTATGCTGGCTTGGCTTTCCTGGAACGATGACGCCCGCCGAACGCAACAAAAGCTCCAGCAACTCCGCTCCCAAGGGGGATCCGACCGTGGCCGTTCTGCTCACGTGGATCCTGCCGGGGGCCGGTCACTTGTACTTGGGCCGCACCGTGGTCGGCCTGCTCGCTTTCGCCGTGTTGAACGGGATGTATTGGCTCGGACTGAAGCTCTCGGCGGGCATGACGTTCGAATGGCTCGATCCCGAGCTGCGCTCCACCTTTGCCGTGGCGCTCTCGCCCGAGGCCGGCAATTTGGGCGGACTGGTCTACCAGATGAAGACCTACGCCTTCGGTCTGGGGTATCCGCGGCCGTTCCCCGAGCTTGTGCGCGTTGGCAGCGCGCTGTGCGCGGTTAGCGGCATGCTCAATTTCGCCTTGATGACCCACGCCCACCGCGTGTCGCGAGTTGGCTCGCGCACGCCTGCTTGGCCGGCCGCGCGGGCTGTGTTGCTTACCTCGATCGTGCCGGGTCTGGGTCACTTCGTGCAAGGTCGCCGGGCGCGCGGACTGTGCATCGCCTTCCTGCTGCTGGGATTCTTTGCACTGGGCACCGTGCTGGCGGACTTTTCGAATCTCTCGCGCGAACGCCATTTCTACTACTGGTCTGGGCAAGCGCTCCTGGGGATCGCGCCGCTGATCAGCGAAGGCATCTGGGGCGCCAAGGCAGTGACAGGCCACTTGCCCTACGTGGAGGCGGGGCTTGGCTTCGGCTGCGTCGCGGGATTGCTCAACATCTTGGCCATGATCGACGCCTACGCCTTCGAAGCCGACGGTCAGGATGCACAGCCCGCGCGTCACAGTGGCGCGAGTTCCGCTGGCCCCTGGGGTGCAAAGGACGAAAAGAGTTCTTCCGGCGCGCCGACTGCTCAGGGCGCCGCATCAGAACCGGGGGCCGCTGCAACGCGGAGCACCGCACCATGATCGATCCGATTCGACACCTGCTGCTCTTCTTGGTCGCCAGCCTCGTGATCGTGGCCCTGGGCGTGTGCTTTTCCGAGCGCTCCGATCGGGCCGCCTTGCGCGCGTTTCCGCGTCGATTCTTGACCTTTGTGTTCGGCTGCGCGCTGTTCTCGGGGATCATGCTGATCTGCGAGCACACCTTCGCCAAGGTCTGAAGCCGCGATCCGTTTTCTAGGCCCCGGTTGCGTGCGCCGCGCGCGCCCCGCTCGACATCCTCAGGGCAACACGCTCATTCGTTGAGCCGCCGATACAGACCGCCAGGGCATCGCGCCACGAATCCGGCCAGCTCGAGCTCGACCAAGGCCGTCAGGACGCCGCCAGCTTCGCCGCCCAATCGTTCGGCGAGTTCGTCGGGCGCCAGCGTTTCGCCCAGCAGCGCCTCCCAAATGCGCAGCGCCAGTCCGGTCGGCTGCGCCGTTTTCGTACGCCCGGCCGCGTTGGCCTCAGGGCCAAGGATCCCCAAGACCTCGAGCACCTCCTCGGGCTCTTCCACGAGCAGCGCGCCTTCGCGAATCAGCCGGTGGCAGCCGCGCGCCATGGGGTGATCCACACGTCCAGGCAACGCGAACACTTCGCAGCCTTGATCCGCTGCCCAGTGCGCCGTGATCAGCGAGCCCGAGGCCGCAGCCGCTTCGATGACCACGATCGCCCGCGATAGTCCGGAGATCAGTCGATTGCGTCTTGGAAAATGATGCTTGCGCGGTCCTGTCCCAGGCTGGAACTCGGCCAGCAACAGGCCGTGCTCAGCCATGCGTTCCGCCAAGGGGCCTGGCGGCCAAGGCACGTCGACACCCGATCCCAGCACTGCCAGCGTGGCTCCGCCGGCTTCAAGCACGCTCTCGTGGGCGGCGGCATCGATGCCGCGCGCCATGCCGCTGACCACGCACACTCCGTGGGCAGCAAAGCTCCGCGCAAAACGCACGGCTTGCGCCTGGCCGTAGGGAGTCGGAGCGCGCGTTCCCACGATGGCCACGCGCGGCTCCAGCGCAAGCAGATCGGCTCGGCCTCTCAGCCACAGGAACTCGGGCGCGTCCGCGATGCTGGAAAGTTCCGCCGGCCAGCGCGGGCTGGCGCGGTCGATCCGCAGCGGAAACGAATGCTTGTCCGGCGTCATCTTCTTGGCAAGACGCAGCGCCAGGGCCCGCGGTTGCGCGAAACTAGAATTCGAGTCGCGGCGGGGCGGCCGGCGGCGCCCCCGGTTCGACGGCCGGGGCCAGGGCCGCGCGCATTTCGGCCAGAAAACGCGCCAAGTCCAGCCCGCGGTGGGTGGGCAAGTAGGGCGCGAGGAACTGCCGGTGCCCCAGGTACAGCTTGCGCGCACCCTCCAGGTTGCCCGCCTGCAGATGGTGCAGCGCGATCGCGGCCTGGATCAGTCCCTTGAAGAAATTCGAATCGCGCTCGCTGGCGTTCTCCCACAGTTCGTCGAGCAACTCATGGGCCTGATGGTATTCGCCCGCGTTGAACAGTTGTGCGCAGCGCTCCAGCGTCGCCTGCACCGATTCCGGCGCGGATTCGTCCATGAAATTGACTTACGTTCCTCCGCGCGCTGCGCTACGGCTGCTTCGCGCGCGGTTCGCCTTCGCGCTTGCCGCGCTCGCCTCGCTCGGGCGGACGTTCGCGCTTGTCCTCCTGGCCCCAGAAATAGGCCCAGCGCGTCTGCAAGGGCTTGGGCAACGCTCCAGCTTCCGCGGGCACGACGAAGTCCTTCTTGTTGTCGTTCCACCAGCTCGTCCAATCGGGCTGGCTTTCGCCGTGATCGACTCCCGTCAGCACGATCAACGCGATGCGGAATTCCTCCATGTACTCGCGGCCCTGCACCGGTCCAACCAGGCGCATCATGGACATCAGGCCTTCGACCGAGTCCTTGCTGCGAATCCGCCCCAGACTGAGGATGCGCGCTTTCGCGCCGGCGCCTTTGGTGGCGAAAACGTCCGTCGTCAGGACTTTCACGGAACTGGGGTCGGCGTGGTGACCGATGGCGCGGATCAGCTTGACGACTAGCTCAGGGTCTGCAAGCAAGTTCTTGTTGCTCTTGAGCGCGGAGTGCAGCGCCTTGACGCTGGACGCATGCGCGCAAAAGCGCAGTCCTTCGATGGCGGCTTCGACCACCAGGCGTTCGTCGTCGCGCAGGGCCTTGGAAAGCTTTTCCGTGATGCGCTCGTCGGCGATTTCGCTGACTTCGCGGATGACAGCCACGCGCTCCGTGGCCGAGCCGCTGGCGAACGTGTCGTTCCACTTGCGCAAGGCCACCTGGACGCGCTCTTCGTTCGAAGGCGCCGCGGGCCGTTCCTGGGCGGCCGGTTCCTGAGCGGGTGAGGCCGTGGGCCCCGGGCCCTGTGCCGCGTGAACTAAGGGCAACAGGCTGAGTACGAAAAAGGAATGCAAGCGGAGCATGGACATGCTGGATGAAACCCCCTAAGAGTGCCTTCGGTTCCGATCCGCATCGTTACCGGGGCGTCCACACCCTAAGATTCTGGGCCCGGCCTCAAACGAAAAATCACCATCCATGAGACTTCGCACACATCCCGTGGCAATTCTTGCCTGCCTGCTCAGCCTAGCCAGCCAGGCCTCGGCCCAGAACCCGGGCACAAAGGAGAGCCAATCCGCCCCGGTCCTGAGCATCGATTCGGCCCAGATCGCCCCGGAGGAGTTCGCCCAGTGGATGCTGCGCTTGTACGCCTCGCGCCACGCCAAGGACTTCGTGGACCAGTGGGTGATCCACCGCGAGGCCAAGGCAAGGGGTCTGGAAGTGCCCCAAGCCGACATCTTCAAGGAGATGGACGAGGAAATCGGGGTGCGCATCGACGGCGCCTTCCACGGCAAGAAAGAGGAATGGCTCGGCGAGCTCTCGCGCCTGGGTCGCACCGAGGGCGGCCACCGCCGGCAACGCGAAGTCGAGCTGCGGCCGTGGATCGAAAGCCGCGAAATGGTGCGCGAGGGCCGCGTCGTGCCCGAACTGCTCATCGAGCGCGATTGGGAGCTGTACTACGGTCCGCGAGGGCGCAGGTTCGAGCTCCAACTGTTGTTCAAGCAGATCGTGTTCAGCTCCATGGAAGCCGGCACGCCCAATGAAATTCTCCAACGCATGCGCGCGGGCGAAGAACAGGCCGTGCTGGCCCAAATCCAGTCCATCCGCAAGCGCATTGTCGACGGCGGCGAGGACTTCGGCGTCGTGGCCCGTGAAACTTCCGACGACGAAGACTCGCGCGAGTTCGCCGGGCGCTGGCCCGGCGGCTGGAACCAGTTCGGCTGGCCCAGCCAGTTCGTGGACGCATTGTTCGACCTGCAACCAGGCGAAGTCAGCGAACCGCTGCGCGCCCGCGGCGGCTGGTGGCTCGTCAAAGTGGAGTCGTTCCAGGACACGCCCCTGGAAACGGTGCGCGAGAAGATCGTGTCCGATTTGATCGTCAAGGGACCGGAGCAAAGCGAAGTCGGAAACTTCCAAGTTGCGCTGCTCCAAAACGTCACCTGGGAACTCTCTCCGGAGATGTTCGCCGAAGGCGAGCCGGCCGAGGGACCGCCGCTGGAAGGCCTGGTGATCGACGGCACCAGCGTATCGCGGGCCGAATTCGCGCGCTGGTTCCTGGCCGCGCGCGGCGAGACCATGTACCAACAGTTCGCTGAGCACTGGCTGGTCGAGAAGACCGCCCGCGAACAATTGATCTCCGTTTCGCTCGAAGAACTCGAGGCCCGCACGGACGAGTTCTTGGGCATGCAAGTGAGCTTCCTGCACAAAGGCAACCGGGAGGCCTGGCAGGACTACGTGCGCAAGCAGGGCCGCACCGAGGACGACTGGCGCCGCGAGTGGCGCGAGCGCGTGCGCATCGACCTATTGACCGAGAAGTTGCTGCTGCGCGAACGCGTAGTCACCGACGAGATGGTGCGCGCGCACTGGGAAGACGTGTACGGCAAGCAGGGGCGCGAAATCCGGGCGCGCTGGATCGTGTTCGGCCCGCCGCAAATCACCCCCGAGCCGGGCATGTCCAAGGAGCGCTTCGACGAGCTCTCCGAACTCGCCCACGCCCAGCGCCTGCGAGACGCGCAAGAACTGGTGCAGCGCATCCGCGCCGGCGAGGACTTTGCCACCTTGGCGCGCAAGTACAGCGAAGACCCGGCCACGCGCGAACAAGGCGGGGAACTGGATGGTCGCTTCCGCCCCGAAAGCTGGCCCGAGGAAGTGGCTAGGGAAGTTCCCAAGCTGAAAGTGGGGGAGGTCAGCGAACCATTCTTCGCCGCCCGCTGCTTCATGATCTTCGAAGTCTTCCGCGAACGAACCGTGCAATACGCCGAAGTCGAAGCACAGTTGCGCGAAGACCTCAAGACCAAACGCCCAGCCAACGCCGACCTCGCCGGCTGGCGCAACGCGCTACTCAAGAAATCGAAAGTAACGCCCATGCCCGGAATCTACGCCCGGTAACCGTACGGTGCCGCGACAAGAAACTACACCCCCAAGTAGCGTGCGCGACCTCGCGTCGGGGCG
>JAKFYL010000237.1 GCA_021730845.1 Planctomycetota bacterium
GGGTAATCCGGTCCCAGATGTCCATCATGTCCCGGGCGCGGCCGGCTAGGCCGTCGACCACGGCGATTTGCTCGGACATCGGAAGTTTGTCTTCCGTGCTGGCGTCGGCCGGGATGCGCGGATCGACCCACGGATCGCGGCGCGCGCGCGAGCCTCGGTACTCATAGGAAGGAATCGCCAACGCCTGCTTGCGGCGGCCGATTTCTCCCAGCAACAGCTCGCGCTGGCGTTCGTAGCCGTCGATTTTGACCAGCGGGCCCGAGCCACTGGGCTTGTACACGTAGGTCTCGACGTCGAGTTGGATCTTGTGACGCGTGACTCCACTCTTTTCCAGCTGGCGGCGCGGGGCCGCGGTCAACTTGAAGTTGGGAATGGACATGAAACGGCCGTAGCTTTCGATGCGGTCCATGTAGCTCAGGAGCTGGAACGCGTCGGCTTCGACGGTCAGTTGGTAGGCCATCTTCTCGAAGGCCAATTCCGTCTTCTTGCCGCGATTCTCGTTGGCCTTGGGCTTGACGCTCGAGATCTTGACCCCGGTCTCGGACTCGAATTCCTGCAGGGTGCGGAACAAATCGTTGGCCCCCTTCTCGTCGGGCAGGATCTCCTTGATGGCCTCTTCCGTTTCGCGCAGGATGATGACCTCGCGCTGCAGGGCTTGCGTGCCGGTCAGGAGCTTACGGCTGGTTTGGATTTGCTGCCGAAGGTCCGCGGACTTGAGTCGTGCGGCTTCGATTTCCTCGTACTTGGTCCAGATCAAGTAGCCCATGGCCGCGTACGCGAGCACGGCGCCACCGATCAGGTAGGCCCAACGCTTCTTTTCGGGCTTCACTTGTTCGACTCCTTCGCTTTGTTGTTCGGTGCGGCCGGCTTGGGCTTGGCTTCTTCGGCGGCCTTGGCTGCCGAGCGATCCTCGATGGGCTTGAGCACCAAGCTGATGGGGAAAGCCCAGACCACGGCAGGGATGAGTTCCTTGTCGACTTGTGTGGCTTGTCCCTCGGGAACCGCCGGCGGATTGAAGTCCTCGATGAAGGACGATTTCTCCAGGTCTTCGAGGAAGTTCGCCATTTGGGCGAAGTTGTCGGAGCCGGACTTGGCCGCGGCCTTGAAAGTGCCGGCGTTCTTGGCCTTGCCGTCCGTGCCCTGCGCGACCATCAGGTCGTCGAGCCACACGAAGTGCCGCACGCCGTCGCCGCCGGAATTGACGATTGTCACCAGCTCGTCGATTTTGCGCGTCCAGTTGATGCGGTTCTTGGTGATCTCCGCCAGGGTCTTCTCGCGAGCGTCGAAGATGGAGCGTTCGCTCTCCAAGGCCTTGTGGTACTTGACCTGGGGGGCCACGCCGTCCATTTCGGTTTGCAGGACGGCCACTTCGCTGTTGACTTCCGAAGCCACGCCGAAAGTGAGCCAGCCGAACCACGCCAGCATGGAAGCGGCGACCACGGCCATGCTCAACGTGCCGGCCATGAACTTGAGGGGAGTACGGGCCCGACGGCGGTACTCCGGGGGGAGTAGGTTGATGCGAATCATTGGGTGCGGACCCTCGATGCCAAGCCCAGAGCGACGATGAGCGAACTGGCCCACGTCTCGAGTTCTTCGGTGTTCATGCGGTCGGAAGCGACGCGCAAGCCTTCCAAGGGATTCCACGTGCGCGCCGAGCGGCCCGTGGCTTGTTCCACATAGGTCACGGCTCCCGGAGCGAGCACGCCGCCGCCGGAGAGCAGGATCTCGCGCACTTGGATGCCCTCGTGGTTTTCCACGTAGTCCAGGGACAGCGCGATCTCGCTGGTCAAGTCCTCGAGCACCGGGGCGATCGCGCGTTGCACTTCAGGCTTCTTCTCGTCGCCTGCGCGCTTGACCGCTTCGGCCTCGAAGATCTCCACGCCCAAGCGGCGCGCGACGGCTTGGGTCATGTCGTTGCCGCCGATGCCGATCTCGCGGCTGAAGCAGGTCTCGCCGGAGCACAGCACATTGATCGTGGTGCGCGAGGCGCCTACGTCGATCAACGCGATGCCCAGTTCCTCTTTGGCCTTGGGTTGACCGTTTTCGTCGACTTCGACGGCGGCTCCTTCCCCGGGCAGGCCGCACAACTCCCAGGCGTTGGCCAGGGCGAATGCGTCCACGTCGATCACCGTGGGAGTCAGACCTTGCCCTTGGAGCAGTTTCACGTGCTCTTCCAAGAGTTGGTTGCGGCAAGCGACCAGCAGCACGTTGATTTGGTCCGTGGTTGCGCCCTCCCCGTCCGAGCCCGTGCGCGGGCGACGACGCAGCGCTTGGCAGTCGAGCGCGACCTCGTCGAGCTCGAACGGCACGTAGCGGTCGGCCTCGACGCGCAGCGCTTGGCGCAGTTCGTCGTCCTTCATGCGCGGCATGGCGATGTAGCGCACGACGACGGATTGGCCGGCGACCGAAGTCACGACCTGCTTGGAGCGGAACTTTCCGCGCTTGAAGACTTCGGCCACGGCCTGCGCTTTCTCACCGCCGGGCGGGACTTCGGCGCGCGCAAAGCCGGTCACGACCGGCTCGGGCCCCTCTAGCGAGATCTCGACGGCTTTGACAGCCTGGCTGCCAATGTCGAGACCGATGATGCTTTTGGTTCTTCGGAACAATGCGCACCCCCTCCGGGGGAAAGGTTGAGAGGCGCGTTCGACTTGAACGCCCTCGACGGCTGAGGGGCTTTTGAGGACCCCTTCCGACGCGCATCCCTTCGGCAGGTCCCCCCCGGAGGTTTAGTCCCGATCTTGGAAGTCGGCCCTGAACAGGGACTCCATTGCGTCCAGCAGCGCGCGTGCGTCTGCCCCCCTGGCCTCGAGCTCCAGCTCTTCGCCGCAGCCCGCGGTCAGTGTCAATAGCTGGAGCACGCGCTTGCCATCCACGCGTTCGCCGCGGCACGTAACAACCCACAAATCGGCCTGAAAAGCGGCTGCCAAGCGCGCAATGGCGCTGGAAGGGCGCGCGTGCAATCCGCGCGGGTTGGTCAGACGCAGGCGTCGGCGTAGGACGGGTGGATCCAAAGGTCGGTCAGAGTCCATGCCTAGCTAGTCTGTACGAGCAGCCCATCGAGCGTTGCTTCGAGCCCTAGGAAGACCTCCGACTCGGCCGCGTCCGACGCGTCTCTTTTTCGGGACTGCGCACCCAACGCGGGCACGCGTTCGAAAAGGAATCGATTTCCAGTCCAAGCCTCGGGCACTTTTCGAATCGTCACGGCGAAAAGACTCCCGGCGCACCGCGCGGGCCCCGATCCGGCCCGCGAAAGATAGGCTCGGCATACGACACGCGCACCAAATACAAGCCCGCCGCTGGAGCGGTCGGCCCCGCGCGGCGGCGGTCCTTGGAGGCGAGCACGTCCGCGACGACCTCCGGAGGCAGCTTGCCTCGGCCCACTTCGAGCAGCGTGCCGGCGATGTTGCGCACCATGTTGTACAGGAACCCGTCTGCTCCCAAGCACATGGCCAGACGTTGGCGAGAAACCAGGAATCGGATCGGGCGCAGCGTGCGCACGTTGTTGGATCGCGGCGAGCGCGTGCCGGCAAAGGCGGAGAAATCGTGGCGTCCGATCAAGTGCAACGCCGCGCTGCGCATGGCGCCAAGATCCAACGGATCGCTCGTCCAGTGGCACAACTCGCGCCCGAACGGCGGCCGAAACCGCGACGTCGCGGTCAGGTACAAGTAGCGCTTCTTCACGGCCGCGAAGCGCGCATGAAAATCGTCCGCGCACGTTTCCAGGCGCCGCACGCTGATGTTGGGCGCCAAATAGTGGTTCAATGCGTGGCGCAAACGGTCGTCTTCCAGGCGCGTGGAGACGTGAAAATGCGCGACCTGCCCCAAGGCGTGCACGCCCGTGTCGGTCCGACCGGCTCCGTGCACCACGACCGCGGACCCCGTCAGCCCCAACAAAGCGCGCTCAATGGTCTCCTGCACGGACGGGAAGCCGGCCTGGCGCTGCCAGCCGAAAAAGCGCGAGCCG
The DNA here is from genome assembly GCA_021730845.1 of Planctomycetota bacterium. Taxonomy (GTDB): domain Bacteria; phylum Planctomycetota; class UBA1135; order UBA1135; genus JAKFYL01. The sequence continues at coordinate 3,965 of JAKFYL010000237.1, forward strand.
TCATAGGCCAAAAGAACGCGAACGTTGCGCAAGTTGCGCGATCTCCGTGCTTGGAACGTACGGCGCTGCTAGCCGCGCCTGGGCGCGGGACGGGACGAAGCGGGCTGGTCTGCCGCTGTGGGTGCCGGGCGCAAGGCCAGCGGCCGCCGGCCTTCGAACGCGTCCTCCAGCACGCCTTTGTGCAAGTACTCGATGGCACTGCCGGAAGGCAGTCCACGCGCCATGCGCGTCGTGCGCACGGAAAGTTTCGCGCGCTCGAAGGCCTCCAGCACGGCCAGCGCCGTGGCCTCACCTTCCGCGTCCGGGTCGGTCGCCAGCACCACTTCCTCGACGCCGCCTTGCTGCACCCGCCGCACCAGGTCTTGGATGAACAGTTGCTCCGGCAAGGTGCCTTCGGCTGGGTTCCAAGCCCCCATCAACACGTGGTAGCGCCCGCGCACGACGCCGGCCTTTTCCATGGCTTCCACGTCGCGCGGCTGCTCGACGACCACGATCAGATCCGAGCGGCGGCGTGCATCGGTGCAAATCGAGCACGGGTCCTGCTCCGTCACGTTGCGGCACTGGCGACACAACTTGGTGTTGCGCAGCGCATGTTCCAAGCACGGAGCCAACTCCTTGGCGCGCGGATCGCGCAGGGCGTGGAAGGCGAGGCGTTCGGCGGTACGGCGGCCGACACCGGGGTAGCGCTCGAAGGCCTCGATCAATTTTTCCAGGGGCTGAGGGTATGCCATGGACTCTTAGAGGCTGCCGGACGCGGGGCGAACCGCGGTCAGGACATCCGTGTGCGACGCTTCCGCCCTAGAACAAGCCGGGAAGCTGCACGCCGCCCGTGATACGGCCCATAGTCTCCTCGGATAGCTTGGCGGCCTTGGTCAATCCGTCACGCACCGCGGCCAGCACCAGATCTTCCAGCAACGTGCGGTCCGGCTTGAGCATGATTTCCGGCGCGATCTCGACCTTGGTGAGCATGCGATCGCCGGTGACCGTCACGCGCACGGCGCCGCCGCCGGCTACGCCTTCGACTGTGGTCTGTTTGAGTTGCTCGCGCGCTTGGTCGATCTCGCTTTGCAGGCGCTGGGCTTGCTTGAGCAAGCTGCCGTATTCTCCGAACGAATTGTTCACGCTGGGTCCTCCAAGTTGCCTGCGAAGAGATCCACCACTTTGCTCGTGAATGGGTCCGTGGGTTTGCGTTCGACTTGCGCCGGCGCGCTGGTCTTGGGCTTGCTAGTGGTGGGATTGCTGGTCGGGGTTGAGCCTTGGGGCTGAGGCACGCTGCCGAACGAGCTGGAACTGAGGACGGGCGCTCGCAGGGCGGGCGCGGGAGATGCATGCGGCATGGTTGCGCTCGGCGCCCTGGGAGCTGCGCCGCTTGGATTGCCGGTTGGACTGGCGGCGGCGAAGCTTCCCGCAGGCTGACCCTGCCGCAACAGTAGCTCGAGTGCCGACAGACGCTGCTCCCATTCGAGCAACGGTATGGAGCTGGCCGGATTGCACAACTCCAGCAAGGTCCACTCCAGAACGTAGCGTGCCTGCAAGGGGTGAGCTCGAATGCGTTCGCGCGCCAGCAGCAACTCTTCCATCCATATTCGCAGGCGCTCGCTGCCCAGGCGAACGGCGCGTTCGTGGTGGCGCGCGCGGGCCGATGGGTCGGGGTCAAGGAGCGGAGAGTTTGCCTCGAGCACGCCCGCGAGAACGGCCTGGCGCACGTGCAGCAACAATTCATCGGCCAGGTGTTCCTCGAAACCCTCGCTTTGGGCGATGGCCTCCAAGACCTGCGCGCGCCTCGATTGCTCCACGAGATCCAAAAGCTCGGCGGCCTTGCCGGCGTCGCCATTCAAGCGCAGTACGTCGGCGCGCGTGGGCGACTTGCCTACCAGCGAGAGCAACTGATCGGTGGCCGACAGCGCGTCGCGCAAACTGCCACGCGCCAGTCGGGCCAGCTCCTGGGACACGCCGGCGCCGGGTTCGATGCCTTCCAAGGCGAAGATTTCGTCCAACCGGGCGGCAATGGCCTCTTCGCGCAAGAGATTGAGGCGCACGACCTGGCAGCGCGAACGAATGGTCTCGAGCACCTTGTGCAACTCGGTCGTCGCAAACAGGAACTTGACGTGCGCCGGAGGCTCTTCCAGTGTCTTGAGCAGAGCGTTGAACGCTTCCTTGGTGAGCATGTGGACTTCGTCCACGATGTACACCTTGAAGCGCGAATGCATGGGCGCGTAGGCCACGCGCTCGAGCAGGTCGCGGGTCTCCTCCAAGCGCCGATTGGAAGCGGCGTCGATTTCGATCACGTCGACGTCGTTGCCGGCCTCGATGGCTTGGCAACGCTCGCAAGTACCGCAGGGCTTGGGCGTGGGCCCGCGTTCGCAGTTGAGCGCACGCGCCAGAATGCGGGCGGTGGTGGTCTTGCCCGTTCCGCGCGGACCGGTGAAGAGGTAGGCGTGGCCGATGCGGCCTTCCTGCAGGGCGCCCACGATGGTGCGCACGACCGTCTCTTGACCCGCGACGTCCTCGAAGAAGCGAGGCCGGTATTTGCGTGCCAAAACGAGGTAAGCCATTCCTTAGGTCGGCGCGCGCGAATACGGGGGAACAGAGCCCCTTGACGCAGCCATCGAAGAGTTTACCTCAAACTCGCGTCCAGCCACGGCTCACGAAATTCGGGCGCCGTGGCCCGGGCCGCGGCCTGGGCCGCGGCACGGCGTATTGCAATGGTGGGTCCGGGCATCCAGCACACGGCGCCGTGACCTTAGGGCTGCTCTGTTCCCAGCCTGACCCGGTTCGGACCGATGCCGTCGCCGGCGACCGGACCCACGATTGCAATCGCGCCGCGGCGCTCGCGAAGCAAGTTGGCGGAGAGGGTGGGATTTGAACCCACGATGCCGTTTCCGACATACACGCTTTCCAAGCGTGCTCCTTCAGCCACTCGGACACCTCTCCAGGTACGAATACACGCGCAGAAAACGCAGATGGCGGAGAGGGAGGGATTTGAACCCCCGGTGCCCGTTAGGACACGCTGGTTTTCGAAACCAGTCCATTCAGCCGCTCTGGCACCTCTCCGCGCGGCGTTCCGCGCTCTCGCCTTAGCGTTGCCGCTAGGCGCGTTTGCTGCGAAAGAACGATTGAAGTAGGTCGCGTGCCTCGCTCGCACACACGCCCTCCTTCAATTCGGCTCGATGATTGAGCCTTGGGTCCGAAAGCACCGCGCCCAAGGACGCTAGTGCTCCGAATTTTGGATCGCGCACGGCCCACACCACGCGCGCCACGCGAGCATGGCTCAGCGCGCCGGCGCACATGAAGCAGGGCTCGAGCGTGGTATAGACGGTGGCGCCGACGAGCCGCGCTTGGCCGCTGCTGTGAAAGGCCTGGGCCAAGGCCTGCATTTCCGCGTGGGCCAGCGGGTGCGCTGCATTGCGCGTGCGATTGTGGGCTCGACTGAGCAACTTCCCGGCCGAAACCACGACCGCGCCGACCGGGACTTCGTCCTCTTTGGCCGCCGCGCGGGCCTCTTCGAGAGCAAGTTCCATGAAGGCCCGGTCCATGCGCTCGAGGTCGGCTTCCGGGCCGCCGAGCGCGCCAAGCTCCAGGGACTCCGCGCGCGCCGCGGCCCCCGAATCGGGCGCCCCGGCCGCGGCGCCTGGACCAGCGCTAGGCCCGGACAGCAGACGGTCCCATGCGGGAAGCGCCGGTCGGGCCTGCGGCAGGCTCAGAGGGTTTGCTAGGGCGGGAACGAACACGAGGTGGGGAGTGGGCGTGCTGGAAGCGTTGTGGGTCTAGGTAACGAAAACGCGCCACGGCGGACCGCTATCCAAGCCCTGCTCGAAAGCGCGTGGCGCGCCCAGGAGCCTGCGTGGAAACCAGCACGGCCCGCCCTTGGCGCCTGTCTGGTACACCCATGAGGACTCGAACCTCAAACCTTCTGATCCGTAGTCAGATGCTCTATCCAATTGAGCTATGGGTGCGAGGGGCGGCGTTTGTAGCCCCCACCCTCCCTCCTGTCAAGGAAACGAAGGCCGCGACCGGGGCTGGACGGCCCAGCGCAGCCGGCCGGTGCGTCGACGCGGCGCCGCCGCGCGGGACCGGCAGGCCAGCCACGGACTCCGGCTCGCTCCCGGCAGCCGGTTGGGTCAGCGCGCCTTCGTACACGATTGTGCCTTCGATTGTCCTAGGGCAGTGTTTACTCTACCCCCCATGAACGCGGGCTGCCGGCATCTCATCCGTCTCGAAGACATGACCAAGTCTCAGGTCGACGATTTGCTCGACCTGTCCATGCGCCTCAAGAAGCGCCCGGCCTCGGACCAGCTTGCTGGCCGCACCGTCGGACTGCTCTTCTTCCGCGGATCGTTGCGCACGCGCACGTCCTTCGAGTCGGCCATGTACCAGCTAGGCGGCAACACGATCAACTTGACCGCGCAGGCCGACTTCTGGGAGCTCGAAGAACGCGACGGCACGGTCATGGACGGAAAAGCGCCCGAGCACATCAAGGATGCAGCGGCGATCATGTCGTGCTACGTCAACGCACTGGCGATCCGCCCGCGCCCGGCGGGGCAAGCTTGGGCGGTCGATCGCAAGGATGGACAGATTCGCGCCTGGGCCGAGCACGCGCGCGTACCCGTCATCAACATGGAGAGCGCGCTGTGGCACCCGTTGCAGGCTTTGGCGGACGTCATGACGCTGCGCGAGAGCTTGGGTGAGTTGGCGGGCAAACGCCTGGCCATCGTGTGGACACACTCGCCGGCACCCGCCACTCCCGCGGCGGTCAATTCGCTGCTGCATGCAGCGCTGCGCTACGGCATGCAGGTGAAAGTGGCACATCCTGGAGGCTTCGAGCTCGACTCCGAAGTGCTGAGCGAAGCGCGGACCCTGGCTAGTGAACACGGGGGCAAGCTGGAGAGCGGCGTGGATTTGGAGTCCGCCGTGCGCGGCGCGCACGTCGTCTACGGCCGCTCGTGGAATTCCCTGGAGGACTACGGCAACGCCACCTTGGCCGCTAGCCGCCGCTCGCGTACGACGCACTGGAAAATCGACGAGCGCCTGCTCGCCCTGGGCCAGGACGCGCGCCTGATGCACGCCATGCCCGTGCGCCGCAACCTCGAAATCAGCGACGAAGCACTCGACGGCCCGCGCAGCCTGGTGTATCAGCAGGCAGAGAACCGACTGCACTCCCAAAAGGCGCTGCTCTCGCTGCTCTTGCGCAATTAGCAAGTGCGCGGCCGGCCTTCCCCGTGGGCGCGGCCGGGCCCTGCGCTGAGAAATCGCCTGCCTGCCCCCAAGGCCTGCTTGCGTTAGTATCCCCGCAGCGATGTCCACGAGCGAGTTCGTCCACCTCCACGTCCACTCCGAGTACAGCCTGCTCGACGGCGCCAATCGCATCGCCGAGTTGGTCAAGTCCTGCGTCGCCGACGGCCAGAAGTCCCTGGCGCTCACCGACCACGGCAATCTGTTCGGCTCGATCGAGCTGTACCAGGCCTGCAGCGCCGCGGGTATCAAGCCCATCATCGGTTGCGAGATCTACCTGGCCAAGAAAACGCGCCTGGAACCGCACAATCGCAGCGACAACGGCTACCACCACTTGACGCTGCTGGCGCGCAACGAGCGCGGCTACCAGAACTTGCTAGAGATCGCCTCCGAGGCCTATCTCAAGGGCTTGTCGACGCGCCCACGCATCGACAAGCACTACCTCGCAAGCCACGCCGAGGGTCTGAGCTGCCTCTCGGGTTGTCTGGCCGGCGAAATCAACCAACTGTTCCTGCGCGGCGACGAACGCCGCGCGGAAC
>JAKFYL010000197.1 GCA_021730845.1 Planctomycetota bacterium
ATTCCAACACCTTGAGTGCCAGGCTCCGTACCACCGCCAGATTCAAGCCTGGCTCCGTACCGCCAGCTTCAAGCCTGGCTCCGTACCGCCAGCTTCAAGCCTGGCTCCGTACCAACGTACCAACGCCCGCGGCGCCCTGGATTTGACGCCGCTTGGCCCGGCTGCCTAAGATGCGCGGCTCTCCCGGGCTTGGATCGAGATTTTTTAGGGAACGTCCACGGCATGAGCACTGAATACGAAGCAGATTCGTCGTCCGACCTGACCACCGAAACCTTGCAAAAGGAAACGGTCGTTCCGGCGTTTGATTTGGAAACGGCCCAGATTCCGAGTTTCGCCGCGCTGCAGCAGCACCGAGCCAACGTCTTTCGTTCCGCCCGCGGCCTGGCGTCGTTCCGCGCCAAGCTGGCCGAGCTTTCCACCGCCGGCGACGGCCAGCGGCGCAAAGGCCTGGGACTCTGGATGGTCGCCGAGTACGAGAAGGCCGCTGAAATCCTGGCCGCTTTCGAGAAGGACGACGTAGCTTCGTTCACGCGCGCCAACGCGCTCATGTCCTTGGGCCGCTACAAGGACGCTTTGCCGATCTTCGAGCGCCTGTCGCGCTCTTACCCCAAGGAGCCGCGACCGTTGGGAGGGCGCATCGAAGCGCGCTTGGAGGCGGAATTGGCGGCTAACGGGACGGAAGCCGCGCGCAAGGTCCTGCAGCAGGAACTCGAAGGTGCCAGCGACGAATTCGCCGACAGCCCCGAAGGCAGCTACTTGCATGCCCGCGCACGCGAATTGGCCCACGACCCGGGCGCGGCTTTGGATCACTACGCCAGCGCCATCGATTTGGATCCCACGCATCGCCAAGCCCTGTTCCGCGGTGCACGGCTGGCCGAGCGTTGCGGCTTGGATGAACTGGCACGGCGCTGGTATCAGGCCCTCACGCGCGTGCTGCCCATCGACCGCCCGACGCTGTTCAATCTAGGCGTGTTGCTGGAGGATGCCGGTCGAGACGCGGACGCGGCCACCTGCTACGAGACGATCTGCAAGAGCGATCCGCAAGACCGCCGCGCGCGCATGTATCTGAATGACGCGCGCGAGGGCTTGAACATGTTCTATGACGAGGACATGGAGCGCAAAGAGGACCGCCTCAATCAATTGCTGCGCACTCCCATCACCGATTTCGAACTGTCGGTGCGCGCGCGCAACTGCTTGGCCAAGATGAACATCGTCACTTTGGGCGACTTGGTGCGCCATACGGAACAGGATCTTCTGTCCTACAAAAATTTCGGCGAGACATCCTTGAACGAGATCAAGGAAATCCTGAACTCCAAGAACTTGCGCCTGGGTATGGGACACGCCGAGGCGGTCGCTTCGATGGAATCGAGTGTGCGCGAGCGCGTCAGCACCGAGAATTCGGAGTTGCTCAACAAGCCCATCCACGACTTGGAACTTTCGATTCGCGCCCGGCGCACGGTCGAAAACTTGGGCTGCTTGACGGTTGGGGACATCTTGCAGCACTCCGAAGAGGAACTGCTGACCATGCCCAACTTCGGCATCACGAGTTTGCAGGAACTCAAGCGCAAGCTCGAGGAAATCGGCACCAAACTCCCCGAGCGCAAGGCCTAGAGGAGCAGCGTCGACTTCCCATCGCCCCGCGTGGGGGCCCTGCCTTCCAGCCGCATGTACGAGTACTTGGAAGGTCAAGTCGCACAGCTGACCACCGGCAGATTGGTGCTCGACGTGGGCGGCGTCGGTTACGACCTATTGGTACCGCTCTCGAGCCTGTTTCCATCCACCGGCAAGCTGCGCGTGTGGACCCACCATGTGGTGCGCGAGGACTCGCAGCAGCTCTACGCCTTCGCCGATCGCGCCACGCGCGATTGGTTCCGGTTGTTGCTGCAAGTCTCGGGCGTGGGCCCCAAGTTGGCCCTGGGTTTGGTCTCGGGTCTTGGTCGCCAGGAGTTTCTGGCGGCCATGGCCAGCCAGGACCTTTCCGTCCTGACCCGCGTCAAGGGCGTGGGACGGCGCACGGCCGAACAAATTTGCCTGGATCTGCGCGAGAAAGTGGCCTTGCTCGCGCGCGATGAACCCGGTGACAAGGCCGCGCTCGCGCGCGGCGCCGTGCCGGGCGTCGCACGCCGCGAGGAAGCGGTCACCGCGTTGCTCAGCATCGGGTACTCGGAGAAGGAGGCGCGCAAGGCGGTCGAGCGCGCGGCCACGGATCTGGGCGACGCCGACTTGGAACAATTGGTGCGCTCCGCACTGGCCGGCTGAAGGACGTGGCATGACCAAGCTGCGCGTGTTGATCTGCGACGAACTCGCGCCCGAGGCACTGGAAGTCTTTGCCGAGCACGGCATCGAGGCCGTCACGCGTACCAAACTCAGCGAAGCGAAGTTGATCGAGACCGCGCCCCAGTGGGACGGCATCGTGGTGCGCTCGGCGACGCGCATCACTCGCCCCGTGCTGGCTGCCGGCACGCGCCTTGGTGTTGTCGGCCGGGCGGGTGTCGGCGTGGACAACATCGACTTGGAGGCTGCCACGGAACACGGTGTGCTGGTCGTCAACGCTCCTGCCGGCAACACGAATTCCACTGCCGAACTGGCCCTGGCGCACCTGTTTTCACTGGCGCGCAACCTGCCCGCGGCCGATCGTGCCGTGCGTGAAGGCCGTTTCGCCTCCAAGCAAGGATTGATGGGCACGGAAATCCAGGGCAAGACCCTGGGTGTCATCGGTTTGGGGCGCATCGGCCGAGCCGTCGCACAGCGCGCTCTGGGACTTTCCATGCATGTCGTGGCCTTCGACCCATTCTTGGCGCCGGGCGCCAGCCCGTTGCCGCAAGTCGAATTGTGCTCGCTGGAGGAATTGCTGGAACGCTCCGACTTCGTGAGCTTGCACGTACCGCTCACGGACAGCACGCGTCACATGCTCGGCGGCCCCGCCTTGGCGCGCATGAAGCGCGGCGCGCGCTTGATCAATTGCGCGCGCGGCGGCTTGGTGGACGAACAGGCCCTGGCCCAGGCACTGGCCGGCGGACATCTGCGCGGCGCCGCGCTGGATGTGTTCGAGGTCGAACCGCCGCCCGCGGACCACCCGCTCCTGGGGCGCATGGATGTGGTCTTTTCGCCGCACCTGGGCGCGTCGTCCAGCGAGGCCCAAAGGCTCGTGGCCTTGGAAATCGCGCGCGAGGTCAGTGCGTACCTGCTCGAAGGCGTGGCCAGTGGCGCGGTGAACGCACCGCCCATGTCCAGGAACTTGCTACGCGAGATCGCTCCCTGGGTCCGGCTACTCGAACGCGTGGGCTCCATGTTGGCCCAACGCGCCGGCAGCCCGCTCTCGGCTCTGGAACTGGAATTGGCCGGTGCCGTCGCCGAACTTCCCCGCGAACACTTGCGCCTGGCACTCATGGTGGGCGTCTTGCGCACAGGCGCCAACACTCCGGTGAACTACGTGCGCGCGCCCTTGCTGGCCCAGGAACGCGGCTTGACGCTGGCCGTGGTCGAGACCAAGAGCTCCGAATTCGTGCCGGGCTCCGTACGCGTGACCGCCCGAGAGCGCGGCGGCGGTCCAACCCAGGAAATCCAAGCCACCATCCTGGGCCGCAACCTGCGCGCAATTCGGATCGACGGAGTCGACTTGGAACTGAATCTATCGGGGACGATTTTGATTTCGCGCCACGCCGATCTTCCGGGCTCGATCGGCAGCATCGGGTCGGCCTTGGGCGACTTGGGAGTCAACATTCGGCGCCTGGAATTGGGGCCCGCCGGAACGGATTCGGCGTTCGGCTTTTGGAGCCTGTACGGCGAGCCGCAAGCCGATCTGGCCGAGCGCGTTCGCAGACTGGCTTGCATGCAGTCCGCGCAACTGGTGCGACTTCCCAAGGAGCCTTAGGCCGTGCTCGGCGCCTGCAGCGATTTTCCGCCGCCCTTTGGCAGCATCGTCCTGGACTGCGACTCCACGCTGTGCGCCATCGAAGGCATCGACGAATTGGCGCATCTGGTACGCCCGCAGGATGCATCCGTCGCCGAGCGCATCGCCGCGCTCACCGACAGCGCCATGAACGGCGCCATGAAGCTCGAACAGGTGTACGGCCAGCGACTGGAGCTACTCAAGCCGACGCGAGCGGCCCTGGACAGCTTGGCTAAGCTGTACGTGTCCCAGCTTCTGCCCCACGCCAGCGAACTCGTGCGCGCCTTGCAAGCCCTCGACAAACGCGTGCACATCGTCAGCGGCGGGATTTTGCAGCCGCTGGAGTACCTGGCCACCCACTTGGGTCTGCAGCCAACCTGCGTGCATGCAGTCGAAGTTTTTTTGGATCGCGCTGGCAACTATGCGGGCTTCGATTCCGACTCACCACTGTGCCGCAGCCAAGGCAAACTCGAGCTGGTGCGCCAAATCGCGCGCCACGATCGCAGCGGCGGGGTGGCTATGGTCGGCGACGGCGCCAGCGACCTGGAAGCCGCCCCGGCCACGCGGCGTTTCGTGGCCTTCGCGGGAGTCAAGCGCCGGCCCGCGGTGGTGGAAAAGGCGCACGTGGTGTGTTCCTCATCGGACCTGGCCGCACTTGCGCCGCTGCTACTTGCGCCCCACGAAATCGAACTCCTGCGCGATCAACGCGGGCACGCCGTGCTGCTGGCCGCCGCTAGCCAAGCGCAGCAGCGCGCCAGTTAGCGCTGGTTTTTCACCCCTAGCCCAATCGTCTCTTCGATGCACATCTGGATCCCCGGCCCCAGCCACGTACGAGACGCCATCTTGAAAGAGTGCGCGCGTCCCATGATCGGCCACCGATCGGCGGCCATGGCTGAGCTGCACGAGCGCATCGATCCGCATCTGAAGCTGTGTTTTGGCCTCGATGCCGATAGCCACAGCCAAGTGGCCGTTCACACCACCAGCGCCTCCGGAATGATGGAGGCCGCGCTGCACGGCGTGGGCGCGCGCGTGCTGGTCGTGGTGCATGGCGCCTTCGCCAATCGCTGGTTCGAAATCGCCCAATTGTTGGGCAAACAAGCCTCGGCCTTGGTCATACCCCACGGCCAGGCTCCCAGTGCGTCGGACCTGGAACGCGAGCTGACGAGCCGCGGCCCCTTCGACGCCTTGGCCGTGGTGCTCAACGAAACCTCCACCGGCGTTCGCATTCCGCGCCAGTGGCTGGCCCAGGCTCGCCGCGCCTGCCCTGAGACGCTGCTGCTCGTCGACGTGGTCAGCTACGCGGGCGGCGGCCCGATCGAGTTCGACTCGCACGGATTCGATTTTGCATTCGCCGGTTCGCAGAAGGCGTTGGCTTTGCCGCCGGGGCTGAGCGTGGCCTGCGCCAGCCAGCGCTACTTGGAGCGCGCGCGAGTGCGCCCTCGGGCAACGTGGTACTTGGATCCCGTGCGCGTCTTCGAAGGCCACAAACAGCGCGAAACGCCGGCGACGCCATGCATACCTCTGTACTACGCCTTGGCCCGGCAACTGGAGGACATTTCCAGCGGCAGCGTCGTGGATGCCGCGCCTTCCGGCCAGCCGGCCTGGGCCGCGCGCTTTGAGCGCCACGTGCGCCAGCAACGGCGCGTCGAACATTGGGCCCAGCCCTGGATCGCGGCGCGCCAGTTGTCCTACTTGGCCGCTCCCGAGTTGCGCTCCCCCACCGTCACCAATCTGGTCGGCCAAGACCTGGATCTCGGACGCCTGCAAAAGCTCGTCGAAGCGCGAGGTCACAAGCTGGGCAGCGGCTATGGAAAGCTCAAGGGCAAGGCCTTTCGCATAGGTCACATGGGCGACCACAGCGACCAAGACTTGGAGCAGCTCTTGGAACACACTTGTGCGGCGCTGCACGAAGTGACTCGGTCCACGTAAGCGCCACACCTCGCCAGCCGGGCTCGAGCTGCCGACGGCTTGCCGATGCCGCTGGCCTCGCGCTGCCCGTGGAGGCACTAGGCCTTGCTTCGCGGCCCCTGCAACGGTGCTTGCCATGTGGGCCAAGGCCCACTCGACGGCCGCCGCACTTCGCCGCTCCCGCGCACATGGAAGGGCCCGGTCAGCGCGTTGTACAGCGGCTTGAACAGGCGTCGCCATACCCAAGCCTGGATCGAGCGCGGAACTCGCGGCGCGGCCGCCGCGCGAGAAATCTCGTTCGGCGCGCGCCCGGCCTTGGTGTACCGCCGCTCGTGTTTGCTCACGTGACGCAAGTCTTCGCGCGCTCGCGCGTGCAGCGAGCGATCCCCGAGCGCGTGCACACTGGCCAATTGGAAATCGATCACGCTGGGCCAGCCATCCGGTCCGACCAGAATGTTCTGTTCCTTGTGCAAGTCGTTGTGGCATACGCCGCGCGCGTGCAGGCTCGCGACCAGGTCGGAAAGGCGCGCGAAGAAATCCATGGGCAAGGCCTGGGCGCGCGACAAGGGCACTCCCTCTAGGTGCGTGCGCACGAGACAATCGTGAAGCAGGGGCGGCTTGCCGTCCTGACTGTGGGCTTGGTACCACGCTTCGTCTTGCACGATTTCCGGGACGCCCGGCAGGCCCTCCAAGGCCGCCAAGGCCCGACGCTCGCGCCGCAAGAGCATACGCGCCACCGCGCGCGAACCCCACAGCTTTCCGCCGCAAGCAACGCGGCGCACACAGGAACCCGACGCCGATTCGAGCAACTCCACGCGTCCAAACGTGTCTTGCTTGAGAACATGGGCCAAGCGCGGCGGCATGGAAACATGGTACGAATTCCCGCCATGGACAATCTCGCCCACACGCTGGCCGGGCTGGTGCTTGCGCGCACGCGCCTAGGCAAGCTGGTTCCGCGTGCCTCGCTGTGGCTGGTCGTTGGTGCGAACGTGCCGGACGTCGACATCCTCGCGCGCTTGTGGGGCGGCAAGCAGGCCTACTTGGAATACCACCGCGGCATCACCCATTCGATCGTTGGAATTGCGCTCCAAGCGCTGCTGCTAGCAGCCGTGCTCCATGCCTGGCACATGCGCGGGTCAGGCGCACTTCGCCCGCGCGTTGTGCTGGCGCATTGGCTGGCTGTGTTCGGCGCGGGCTCGGCTTCCCATCCGCTGCTGGATGCCTGCAACACCTACGGCTGGCGTCCCTACTTGCCTTTCGATGCGCGCTGGATCTATGGCGACATGCTGTTCATCGTCGACCCTTGGCTGTGGTGGCTGCTCTGCGGCGCGGCCTTGCTCGGTGGGCCGGCAACGCGCAGGGCACGCGCGTGGTCCGTAGCCCTGTTCGCACTAGCCAGCGCGGCTTTGGCGGGCAGCGCGCGCACTCCGGATTGGTTTTGGGCTCCTTGGCTGGGCGCCTGGGCCCTGCTGCTGGGCTTGGACCGATTGGCATTCCCGCGCGCCCACGTACACGCCACGCTGGGTATGTTCCTGACGCTGCTGGCGATGTATTTGGGCTGGATGGCGCACGCCAGCGAGAGCGCGCGTACGGCCGCTCTCGCATGGGCTGCGCGCACGTCCGAAGTGGGCAGTGTGCACAAGAGCGCCGCCTGTCCCCTGCCCGCCGACCCTACGCGCTTCGAGGTCTTGCTCCAGACCGCCGACGCGACTTGGGCGCTCGTCGTTCGGGGAGCAGAGGTCGAACCCGCGTGGCGCAAGTTCGATGATCCACGAGAACGAGAGTTGCTCGAACGCGCTTGGAACGCACCCGCCTGCCAGGGCCTGAGGTCCTTTGCACGCTTTCCCGTGGGCTTCGTGAGCAAGCAAGACGGCCAAACCTGGGTGCAATGGACCGACGCGCGCTATGCTCGCGAGGTCAGCTTGAAAAGCGACTCGGCTCACGGTCAGACCGGAACGTGGTGCTCCGCCGAGGTGCGCGTGGACATGTCCCCTTTGGAACCCGCGCGCGAATAGCTTTCGCGCTTTGCCTCCGGCGTCCGTATCCTCACCAGACCCATGCCGATCCAAAGTGCCCCGGGCGAGATCAAGGCCCGCGCCGTGTCGCGCAGCTTTGGCGCCAAACAGGCCTTGAGCCAAATCGATTTGGACCTTGGGCCGGGCGGCATCGTGGGACTCTTGGGCCCCAACGGCAGCGGCAAGAGCACGCTGCTGCGCGTTCTAACCGGCCTGGTGCGCCTGGACCAGGGCGAGGTGAGCCTGGACGGCGAGCAACTTGCCGGCGACGGAACGAACGTGCGCAAGCGCTGCACCTATTCCCCAGGAGAAATTGGGCTGTACGGCGAAATGCGCGCCGGCACGCACCTGGATTGGCTGCTGCGCGGACGCCCGCGCGAGGCACGCGCGCACGCCCGCAGGATCGCCAGCGAACTCGAATTGCCCCTGAAAGCTCGGGTGCGTTCCTTCAGCCACGGTATGAAGCGCCAGCTCTTGTTTGCCGCGGCCATGGGCCCCAGCGTGCGCGTGCGAATCCTGGACGAGATTTCCGAAGGCCTCGATCCCTCCAAGCGCGGCGCCGTATTGGAGCGCATGGTGGCCGATGCTCGCTCCGGCACGACAATCCTCCTGTCGTCGCACCACCTAGGCGAGGTCGAAAGCGTGTGCCAGCGCTACATGTTCCTCTCGGGAGGCAAGATCTTGCGCGACGAAGACGCGGCGCATTTCCGCGATCGCGCGCGGCGCTTGGTGCATTTGGAATTTCCCGCATTGGACCAAGCGGCGCGCCGTGCCCTGGAAACATGGGACGCAGCTCTGGGAGTGCGCGAGTGCAAACTGACGGGCACGCGCTGCGTGATCGAGCTCAAGGAGCCCGACCCGCGCCCGCTGCTGGCCGCGTTGGCAGCGCGCACTAGCTTGCCGGCTCCGCGAGAGGTGCGCTTTGGCGAGCTATCGCTAGCCGAGTTGTACCGCGATCTATACGGCGTGGAGGCGGTCTAGTGCGGCACGAACTGGCGATCATGTTCTGGCGCGGCCTGGTGCTGTTCCTGGTACTGGAAGCCATGCTCGTACCGGCGGTGCTGTACTGGCCGGAGTTCCGCGAGGTGTTGCCGGTGATCGTCAAGATCGCTCCCAGCGCGGTGCTCAAGCAATTGTTCGGGGGCCTGCAAATGAACGATGACGGCGGTGCGGCCGGCTACGTGCTGGCGCAGCAGTACTTCAAAGCCTGCAACACCATGGGCGTCGCCGCGGCAGCACTGTTCGGCATGGGCGCGATCGCTGGCGAGGCCCAGCGCGGCACCTTGGAAATCTGGCTCGCGCGGCCTATTCCTCGCCGCCGATTGTTGCTCGAGCGCTGGGCCATGGGTGCGCTGTCGATTGCCTGGCCGGTGTTTCTATCGAGCGCGACGATTCCCCTCCTGGGCCAGCGCATTGGCGAACATTTCAGCCAGAGCGCTCTGTTGTGGTGCTCGGCCTACCAGAGCTTGTTCCTGGTGGCACTGTATTCCCTGACCGTGCTGCTCTCGACCCTGTTCAACCATCCGGTGCGCATCGCCGTGTTCGTGTTGTTCGGCTCGATCTTGCAATTCGCCCTGTACTTGGTGCAGAACCTGACCGAGTATTCGCTGTTCCGACTGGTCGACGTCACGCGCTTTGGACGAGTCTACGAGCTGCGTGCCTTCGAGTGGCCGTTTGCCCTGCCGCTCGTGGTGTTGCTCGTGGGAAGCTTGGCGGGCGCGCTTTTCGCGATTCAACGCCGCACGCCTTGAATCGCTACGTCGCTGGTTAACTGGCGCGCGCTGTCCTGGATGGAGCACTGCTCCCCCTGCGGGCCTTCGACGAGTTCGTGCGCCGCGAGGACCTGCGCCGCGAACTGAGCGCGGATCTATCCAGTCCCGCCGCGCCCGTCGCCC
>JAKFYL010000110.1 GCA_021730845.1 Planctomycetota bacterium
CGAGCGTGAGCGAAATCTCCAAACGTGCCGGCAGTCCGTTGAACTCGACCTCCTCGCCGGCGATTTGCACCGTGGTTTTCTCGTTCTCCTTGGTCGGATCGAATTCTTCCTTGGGGTCCGCGTCCGGGCCATCTTCGTAGTAGACCTGGATGTCGAACTGCTTGACCCGGTCCGACAAGAACACCCACGAGCCGCCCTCGAAGGGCTCGTCGTCTACGCCGAAACCCTCGCGCCGGTAGAGCTCCAAGAAATCGTCGTCGTCGGGGCGCTCGCGCAAGCGATAGCCCACTTCGCCGTAGTCGGAACGTACGAGCTGGTTCTTGACCTCGTAGCCCAGGACACTGTCTGTGGTCGTGACGAAATCGAGAGCATCGGCGTCCATACCCGAAACCACGCGGTTGCGCACGCGCAGCACGCGGTCCACCGGCAAGTTGAATACCCACAGGCCGCGCAAATCGCGCTCGATCCAGTCCAAGATGGCTGGGCCAACGAGGCGCGTTTCTTGCAAGTTGTGAATCGTGTCGCGCGACAAACGTGCGGCCTGCAAGATCTGCGTGATCGAAACCATGATGCCGCCGACGATGGCCAGCGTGACCATGACCTCGACCAGCGTGAATCCCAGGCGCATTCGGCGCAGGTTGGGTTGGGGCCGGCAATTCATGGTGCTTGCTCCTTGGCCGCGGCTTCGAGTTCGGATTCGGTCTTGGGATAGACCTGGTCCCAGGGCAACCAGCGCTCGAAGACGACCTCGTTCTTGAATTCTTCGAACTTGGGGAACGAGACTTTGATCTGGATGCGTTCGTAGGGTTCTTCCGGCGGCTCTTCGCTCGGGTCGAGCTCGGCCTCCTTCTGTGAGCGTTCGGTGGCCCAATTGTCGAACGCTTCGGTGCCTTCCTCGGGCCGGAACGAATCGTCGCCCAGAATGGCCTCGAACAGGAAGTCGGGGAAGCCTTCTTCGGCGTAGTTGCCTTCCAGGCGCTCGTCGCTGAGTTCATCCACGTACAGTCCCGCTTCGATCTGGCCCAAGGTGAGCAGGGCCAGGTCCTTGGCGAGCTTCATGTTGCGTGTGTGCAGCGCCGTGAGTTTGACCGCGTGCAGGGCCTGCAGCATCCACACTAGGGCCAGGCCCACGACCGCGATGGTCACGGCCACTTCTGCCAGCGTGAAACCGGGCCGAGTGCCGCTGCGTGCAGGGCGCAATGCCAGGCGCGTGGACTTCATTTGAAATCACCGTCGTCGGGCGGTTCGCGCACGAACTCGCCCTCGTGGAATTGGATCGTGCCGGTCAGCGCATGCACTTCCAAGGTGTAGACGTTGTTCTCGTATGGCGTTTGGGCGAGAACGATCTGGTGGTCGGAGGCGGCACCCAAGGGATCGAATCGTACCGACACCGAGTCGCGCAAGTAGTCCACGCCTTGGACCGTGATGCGCTTGAAGAACACATCTATGGGCAACGCGACGAAGGCGCGCGCAAAGCGTTCGTCGGGATGGGCGGCCAGTCCGGAGCCGCCTTCACGCCGGAACGGCGTCACGACCCGATACCCTTTGGGATGGTCGGCCGTGGCTTCGAAGTAGTACTCGATCTCGAATTCGGCGTTGCGACTGATGGCATCCGAGCGCGCCTCATGCAGCGCGGCCGCAAGTTCCCGCACGGCTGCGTTGAGTTTGGTGCGCGGCACGAGCGCGCGCCAACTCACGGTGGTGATGGTCGCCAGCACAGCCAACAAGGCGACCACACCCATCAATTCGATCAACGAAAAGCCACGCACGCCCAGGCGCGCGATGGAGCGCTCGACGACATGGCGCGCGGCGTGCATGGGCCTAGAGGGAATCGGAGCCGTAGGTCAGTTGGCTTTGCTGCTCTTGAGGATCGATAGATTGTCGATATCGGCATCCTCGCCTTGTCCGCCGGGTTGACCGTCGCGTCCGTAGCTCTTGACGACGTAGTCATTGCCCGCGCTGGGGGGTTCGTAGACGTAGGCGTTCTTCCACGGGTCGTCGGGGATGGCCTTGACGTACGAGTTGCCGTTGCTGTCCGGTTGGGTCAAGGCGTCCAAGGACTCCGGGGCTCGGCCGCCGTTGTCGACGCGGTAGCTGTCGATGGCGGTGACGATGGCCGAAATGTCGGACTTGACCTTGGTCTGGTTGCTGGCAAACAGGTACTTCATCACGTTGGGCACGACGATCGTGGCCAGCAGCCCCAAGATGACGATCACGACCATCAACTCGGCCAGCGAGAAGCCGGCACGGCGGAGGCCGGGGCGCGACGTGCGGTGGAAGGACGAACACGAAGTAGAAGCGAATCGTTTCATTGCAGTTGGCCCACTTTCAAGATGGGCAGGACGATGGAAATCACGATGTAACCCACGACCACGGCCAAGACGACGATCAGGATCGGTTCGAGCACGGCAGTGACGCGCTCGGTGACGATCTCGATCTCTTCGTCGTAGGCCGCGCCAATACGATCGAGCATTTGTTCCAATTCGCCGGATTGCTCTCCGACGGCCACCATGTAGCTCACGACTGGTGGAAAGGCGCCCGTGGCCTTGAGCGGGGTGGAAATGTCCGTGCCTTCCAGGATGCGCGTGCGCACCACTTCGGTGGCATCGGCGATGACGCGGTTGCCGACCACGTTGCGCGTGATCTCTAGGCTCGAAACCACGGGCACGCCACTGCGCAGCAGCGTCGAAAGCGTGTGCGTGAAGCGCGCCACGGCCTGTTTGCGCAGCAAGTCGCCGATCACAGGCAGGCGTAGCATGCTGCGGTCGATGAACAAGCGCCCGCCGGGGGAGCGGCGGTAGATGCGCTCGACCACGAAGGAAATGGCCGCGATGACCAGCAAGCCCGCCCACCACCACTTCTTGAAGCCGTTCGATACGCCGATCAAGATCTGGGTCGGCATGGGCAGCGTTTGTTGCGTATCCAGCAGCATGCGCGTGATCTTGGGCACGACCATGGTCATCAGGATCGAGACCACGATCACGCCGATGCACACCATCATGATGGGGTAGGTCAGCGCCGAGACGACTTTGCGGCGCAGAGTGCGCTGGGCCTGCAAGTAGTCGGCCAGCCGCTGGAACACCACGTCCAGGTTACCCGTGGCTTGACCGGCGCGAACCATGTTCACGTACAGATCGCTGAACCAGGTGGGATGCTCGGCCAAGGCGTCGGCCAAGGAGGCGCCCTGGCTGACCCGTTCGCGCAACTCGCGGAACACGGTCTCCGCGCGGCGCGTGTCGGCTTGTTCGATCAAGGCGCGCAGGGTTTCGATCAACGGAATGCCGGCTCCCAGCAGCGTGCCGAGCTGGCGCGTGGCCGAAGCGACGTATTCCAGGTTCGCTCCGGAGACGCCGGCATTCGATTGCCGCGCGCGTTTCAGGCGCGCCAGGATCGAAGTGCGCGGCGCGCTTTGGCCGTCGCTCTTTCCAGCGCTCTTCGCTTTGGCTAGCCGTCCGCCTTTGACTTCGCGAATCTCGCTGACGAGCAGGTTCTCACGGCGCAAGCGCACGCGCGCGTCGCGTGCCGTATCGGCGTCGATGACGCCGGTGGTGACGCCTTTTTCGCCGCCAAACGCCTTGTATTCGAAGATCGGCACGCTGGTGGCTTGGCGGGGTGGGTTAGCCCAGGTCGAGCTGGGTCACGCGCAACACTTCGTCGGCCGTGGTGATGCGCTGGCGGATCTTTTCGACGCCGTCGGCGCGCAGAGTGATCATGCCGTGCTCGATGGCGGCGCGCTTCATCTGGGTCGCGGTGGCGCCTTCCATGATCATGGTGCGCATGCGCTCGTCCATGGGCATGAACTCGTAGATGGCGGTACGGCCGCTGTAGCCTGAATTGAAGCACTCGTTGCAGCCGGCTCCAAAGGAGCGCTCGTTGTTCATTTCCGCCCCAGTGAGACCTAGCTTCTTGAGCTTGGCGAGCCATTCGGCGTCGGCCGTGGTCTGGGTGCGGCAGTGTTTGCAAATGGTGCGCACCAGGCGCTGGGCTACGACCAGGACGATCGAACTAGCCACCAAGTACGGCTCCACGCCCTGGTCGACTAGGCGCGTGACTGTCGAAGGCGCGTCGTTGGTGTGTACCGTCGAAAACACCAAGTGTCCGGTGAGCGCCGCGCGGATGGCGACTTCGGCCGTTTCCAGGTCGCGGATTTCACCCACGAACATTACGTCCGGATCCTGGCGCAGGAACGAGCGCAATCCGGCGGCAAAGGTCAAGCCCTTTTTGACGTTGACTTGCACCTGGCTGATGCCAGGCAGGGAGTATTCGACCGGATCCTCGATCGTGAGCACGTTGCTTTCCGATGTGTCGACCTCGGTCAAGGCCGCATACAGCGTGGTGGTCTTGCCCGAGCCCGTGGGACCGGTGACCAAGATGATGCCGTGGCTGTACCCCAGGTACTCGCGCATGATGGCGAGGTTGCCGGGAGCCAGTCCGATTTCGTTGATCGAGTAGACCTTGGACGTCTTGTCGAGCAAGCGCATGACGATGCGCTCGCCGGTGGTCGTGGGAATCGAGCTGATGCGCACGTCGACCTCGCCGTCGCCGATGCGAATCGTTGCGCGACCGTCCTGGGGCAGTCGCCGCTCGGCGATGTCCATCTTGCCCATGACCTTGACGCGACTGATGATGGCTTCCAGCGCTTTGCGCGGGATCGAGTCCATTTCGTACAGCACCCCGTCGATGCGAAAGCGCACTTGCAGTCGATCGGCGTATGGGTGGAAGTGCACGTCGCTGGCGCGCAGTTTGAGCGCCTGGAACAGGATCGTGTTGACCAGCTTGATGATCGGGGCTTTGTTGGCGACGTCCAAGACGTCCTCGCCTTCCTCGATCTCGTTGGCCAGCCCTGCAATGTCGCCGTCCTCGGCCACGTCGGCCAATGCTTCGTCCACGCCGTCGGCCTTGTGCCGGTAGGCGCGCGCGATCAGCGTGGTGATCTCCTGCCTCGGCGCCAGGACCGGTTCGATGTCGCAACCGTACAGCGCCGCCAAATCGTCCATGGCGTGCGGATCCAGCGGCGAGCACGTGGCCACCTTGAGCACGCCCTGGTCCTGTTCCAGCGCCACCAGGTTGTAGTTGCGCGAGAAGTGCACCGGCACGCGCTGGACGAATTCGGTGGGAACTTTGACTTCTTCCAGCGAATCGCGGTATTCGAACCCCAGGTGCTGCGCGTAGACGCGCAGCACGGCCGCTTCGCTCAGGTAATCGCGCTGCGCAATGACGCGGTCCAGAGAATCTCCATCCTGCGCCGACAAGCGCCGGCACTCCTCCAGGCGCTCGCGGGTGAGGCCGGCCTGAATCAACAGATCGGAGAGGTTGGCCATGGAAGTCTTGGAAATGTGCGCTGGCGAGAACTGGCTGGAACCGGGGGGATGAGGCTGGCGTACCTGGGCTAGGGCTTGGCCTTGGGCAACTCGGCGGGCAACTCGGCAGCGGGCGACGTCGTCGCGGCAGGGGGGGGTGTCGCCGCGTTGCCGACTTCGACCGGAGCGGGAAGCGCGCCTTGGCCGCCGGGCGTTTCGCCGATGGCTTCGGCCGGGATTTCGCCTTTCTTCGGGCTGCGGTATAGGGGCACGTCGAAGCCGGACAGATCCACTTGGCCCTCGGTCGAGCCAAACGCCGGATCGATGAGCTGGATACGATCGGCGCCGATGACTTCGGCGGCCGAGACCTTGGTCTTGTAGGAACGCTCGGCCAAATCGGCGAAATTCAGATCGCGCATGATGTGCGGCGTCACGAAGAAATACAGCGTTGTGCGGTTGGCGTTGTTCGTGTCGCGGCGGAACAGGTGCCCCAGGATCGGCAAGTCACCTAGCCACGGAATGCTCGAGGCCGTATCGCTCTTGTTGTCGACGATGATGCCACCGATGACCATCGTGTCGCCGTCGGGCACGTTGACCGAAGTGCGAATCACGCGCGTGACCTTGGGCGGGGGAATGGCGCCAGTGAATTGGCCCTGGAACACGCTGACCAAGAGATCGACGTCCAAGCGCAAGTAGCCCGAAGCGCTGATCGAAGGCGTGATCGAAAGCGTGATACCCGCGTCTTGGTAGTTGTTGAAGTTCTCTTGGGTTTGCCCGGCTTGTCCGCCCAGGGCCGTGACCGTGGTGGTGGGTTGGCTGTCTTTGGATTCCACCAGCGCCGAGTGGTTGTTGCTGACCAGCACCGAGGGAATGTTGAGCACGTTGGTGTTCTTCTTGTCCTGCAGCGCCGCGACGAGCAGCGGCAGGGAGAAATCGTCTCCTTCCAGGATGCCGCCGACCACGCCCAGGCCCTGGTTGGGCACTTTGACGTCCGGGATGCCGTCGCCGTCGGTGTCTTCGAAGGTGCCCAGGCCGAAATTGGTGATGCCGAAGCTGCCCGTTCGCGATCCGGGCAAGTCGGCAAAGCCCAGCTCGACTCCCAGGTCGAGGCTGTTGTTGCCGGAGACTTCGATCAAGGCCGTTTCGATCAGCACCTGGTCTTGGCGTCGGTCCAGGCGCAGGATCAAGTCGCGCAGCTCTTCGTAGCGTCGCTTGCTGGCGGCGATCAAGAGCGAGTTGGTGGTTTCGTCGTGCTTGACCACGACTTCGTTGTCGCGGCTCGATCCGCCTTGGGGCACCGCGTTCTGGCCGCCGCCGCGGGCGCCGCCTTGACCAGGGGCCGTTGCGACGCGCGAAGCTCCGGTGACGAATTCTTCGAGCACCTCGGCCAGGTCTTCGGCCTTGGCATTTTCCAAGGCGTACACGTGGTACGTGCGCTCTGGTTCGAGCACGTCGACGTCCAAGCGCGCGACCAGCTCCTTGATGTTCTTCATGTCCGCCGGCAGCGCCATGACCAGCAGCGAGTTGGTGCGCGGGTCGGTCAGGATCTTGGCCTCACCGCAAGCGGCGGTCAGCGGCCCGGTGACACCTTGGGCTTGTTGAGCGGCGCGGCCCTGTTGCTCGGCGCGCGTCGAGGCCTCGATCAGCTCCGTGAGCACCTCGGCCAAGTCGTCGGCGTTGGTGAATTGCATCGGGATGACTTCGAAGTCGGGTCGAACGCCGACGTCGCGAGCGGACTCCGAATCGACGAGCTTGAGGATCTTGACCATCGAAGCGACGGTCGAAGCAAAGCCGTTCAAGATCACGCTCTGGGACGTGCCCACCGGCGTGAGTGCCTGCTGCCCTTGGGCATCGACGAAGATGCGCAGGGTCTGGCCCAGCGAACGCACGTCGACGTGCGGCAAGTGCATGACCGTGATGATCTGCGTGGCCACCTGGTCGGAGTACTTGTCAATGTCCGCGACGTCGATGAACAGCGCTTCGCTCTTGAGTTGTTGTCCGCGCGGGCCACCGGCAGGTTGTGCGCTTTGCACCAGGTACAGCGCCAAGTGGTCGGGTCCGACCTTGGTCAAGGTGTACCCGTGGATGAACATCAGAATCTGATAGAACGAGTAGAAATCCGACTTGGGAATGGCGCGCGTGCCGAGCATGCGCACCTGCTTGGAGCGCATCTCCGTCCCGGTCGGATCGTCGTAGGTGAACACCCGGCCGGTCTGGGTCTGGCACAGCTTGGTCAGGGTTTCCAAATTGAGCAGGTTGTCGCCCGACTCGGCCGCCGTCAGGTACAGCATGTCGCCGACCTCATGCAGCGTCGGCAGGCCGGCTTGACCTTGGTCGGCGCCTGCAGCTTGCGGGGCAGTTGCCTGCGCGCTGGCCGCGCCGGGCCTCGGCACGCCGTCCTGGGGGCCTGGTTGGCCGCCGGGGCGCTGCGGGAAGGGGGAAAGCAGCAGGATGGGTAGCAGGAGTGTGGCTAGGCTCATCGGCGAAAGAGGCCCCGGGCTATGCCCGGCAGCGCTTGTATCCCATTGAAATGGAAGAGCTTAGATGCAGTGGTCGGGTAGTGGAGCGGGGCACTCTAGGAGTCGCGCCGGGGCAAGTCAATCTAGGGGGGTGGACGCCACAGGCCCCTAGTTTCTTCCCCGCGCCTAGCCGGCGGCCAAAAAGAGTCCCACCCAAAGTTCCACGGCAGTTAAGGCTATTCTCTCGCTTGCTCGCTTTTTGCTCGCTCCCCCCACGGGCATGGACATCCAACAACTCTTCCGGCCACAGGACTTGATCGTAGGCTTTGCGCCGAGCGACAAGTGGCAAGCCATCGCCCAGCTCATGAACCACATGGTCGAGCAGGGGCGCTTGCCCGCCCAGCTGGTCGAGCAGGTGCTAACCCAGGTGCAGGCGCGCGAGCGTTCGATGTCGACCGGCATGGAGCGCGGCATCGCCATCCCGCATGCCGCCGTGGAAGAAGTCGAGACCGTGCAGGCATGCATGGGAATCTGTCCGGCGGACAAGGGGCTGGAGTTCTCGTCCATCGACGGCAAGCCGGCCCAACTGATCGTGTTGCTGCTCATCCCGCGCGCCCAAAAGCTGCTCCACATCCGCACCCTGGCGGACGTCGCGCGCGTGCTCAGCTTGCAGTCGGTGCGCGAGGAGCTCATCGCGGCACCGACGTCCCAAAAAGCCTGGGAAGCGTTGAACACGAGCAAGATCGCCCTG
The DNA here is from genome assembly GCA_021730845.1 of Planctomycetota bacterium. Taxonomy (GTDB): domain Bacteria; phylum Planctomycetota; class UBA1135; order UBA1135; genus JAKFYL01. Next base: position 8,511 of record JAKFYL010000110.1, read on the forward strand.
CGCCGCGAATAACGCTTCGAAGTCGACTGGAGTCGCGGGCTGCTAGGCCCAATCCCGCACGCGAACGGCCAGAGCCCGTTCGATCTGAGCTGCGGTGGCCAAGTAGGCCGAGCGCGGGCCGCCAATGGGATCCACCAGGTCGGCGCCGGTGGGATCGAGGAGTTCCAAGGCGCCGTGCTTCGAGGCCGCCAGCAGCGAGCGTAGCGCTTGCAAGTGGCGCGAAGTCATGGCGTAGATGTGGTCGAAAGCAGCCAAGGACTCGGACGTGGCGATCGATGCGTGGTGCTCACTCAAGTCGATGCCGTGCTTGCCAAGGACCGCCACGCTGTGCTCGCTGGCAGGATCGCCGGGCAGCGCGGCCAGCCCCATGGAGGCCAGCTGAAACCCGAACTCGCCCAGCTTGGATGGCTCCGTCTGCAGGCGCTGCGCCAAGGCCACGCGCGCCAAACCCTCGGCCATGGGACTGCGGCAGGTGTTGCCGGTGCAGACAAAGGCCAGCGCCAAGCCGGCTGCGCGCCGCAGGGCAAGCAAGTCGATGATTCCAGTGCGCAGCACGCGAAATTGCCCATGGCCCAATTGCAACACTGTCGATGCTTCCCCGAGCTTGGGGCCTTGGCCGTCGATGACGAAGGCCAGCTCCTTGGAGAATTGCGCCATGATGCTGGCTGCGTCCGGCAATTCGCGCTGGCCGGCCAGGTTGGCGCTGGTAGCGACCAGCGGAAACTCGAGTCCTTGAATCAAGCGCAGCGTGGCTGGGTGCGCCGGACAGCGCACGCCTGTCCAGCCGGCTTGTGCGACCAGTTCCAGTCCCTTTGGAACTCCTTCGAGCACCAGGGTCAGCGGGCCCGGCCAGTAGCGGCGGGCCAAACGTCGAGCCTGCGCGACCGGCGGACCTTGGGCTTGGAACAAGTCGAGGGCTGCGCTGCTGGCTACGTGCCAGGTGAAAGCGCGCCCGCTCGGCGAGCCTTTCAAGCGCACTAGGCTCTCGATGGCAGCTTGCGAGTCGGCGCGCGCGGCTAGCCCGTACACGGTTTCCGTGGGGATGGCGATCAACGCGCCCGCGCGCAACGCCTGCGTGACGCGCAGGCGCTCGCCCTCGGGGGGGCCCGCTTCACCCCAGTTGAGACACTCGGCGTGCATCTTTGGAAGCCTTCCAGGAACGCTGCTAGCCTAGCAGTCCAGTGATTCAG
>JAKFYL010000292.1 GCA_021730845.1 Planctomycetota bacterium
TCCGTACCTGATCTTCAACGACCGCAGCCTGGCCGAAATGGCGGCCAGAAAACCGCGCAGCCCCGAAGAATTCCGTCGCATCAAGGGCGTGGGCGACAAGAAAGCCGCCGACCTCGGGCCGGTCTTCCTGGCGCGGATCACCGAAGTTTCCGCCGTGTGATCCCGCCGTCAAATTGGCTCCAGTGTATGGATGGGCAGTGCTTGGGGCCACAGCCTGAATTGGGTGGGCGCCAGGGCGTGGATTATCACGCTTGCGATATCCAGAGTCGCCCTGCAATCTCCGGTGAACTCTGTCTTAAAGTCGTTGACAAGTACCGCGATACGTTCTCACGGACGGGCCGCTAGAGGCCAACGATAGTTGTCCCGAGGGTGGCCACGCCCCGCTCCAGGCTACATGAACATGAACGAGAAACTCTCATGAGGATTCGATCTGTAGAAGAGCCATACTCTGACGCGCTAGCCTATGGACCAAAGGCCTGGATGGTCTCGAAAGTTCCGTTACCGTCGGTGTCGATAATGCTCAGGTTGCTTCCGAGAAGGATTCCAGTACTTTGGTGCTGTTTCGGAACTTTCGTCACCCAAATCTCGTAACCGAATCTGGGAACTGGGAACGGAACTGGGCCCGGCGGAAGGACAGCTCGGCGGTCCCGAACGCTCACATACTTCATTGTCGCCAGTGTGGGTGCGGTAACCAAGTTTGCAACCTGAAGCAGCGTACCTTGCTGAAAGTTGTACACGAACACGGAATCGCCGACATGATCAAGGAAGGCTACCCTCGATGTATCCCCGGGAAATAGGTCCATGCTGCCAGCTGTAACGAAGCCCGAGTTGACTAGCACGGATTGACTCGACGTAACCTGACCCGCAAGAGGATCGAACTCAACGCGCACGAGTTCTCCGTCGAAGGTGACTCCATCGAATCCGCCTACAAGCAATGTAGTATCGCCAATCGATGTGAAAGACGTCCCCACAAAAGTGAGGCCAGGGTCAAAGCATTGGAATTCGAAGTTGCGGGTTCCGTTGGAATCGTACAGCTTGAAATAGATTCTTTGGGCGGTAACGTCTAGACTGATGGATCCTTGTACGCCGAGCGCAAAGTAGAATTCATCACAGGTCTGATCCTGGAATTTTACTCCAGTACCGGGGCTTGGGCTTCCTCCATAGTCACAATGGATGCACCCACCACCGGTTGGACCTGGTCCGCCTCCGTTTGGACAGTTGGAACAGCACTGCTGGGTCAAACCTAGGCGGCAAAGCTCTTTATTACTTTTGAGAATGTAATCGCAAACGGCATCTTTTTCCGCCTGCGATGCTGCAGGACAGCCCGCAACTTTGCAAAGTTCTTTGATCGTGTCCCGGTATGCTGGACCTTCGTACTCCTTTTCGTCATTGGCTGCGTTGTTAGGGTTAATGAGATGCTGAAGCTCATGCAGCAGCATACCGGCAAGTGAGGCCACATCCTTGGGATTGTACTGACCGGAAGCGTCGGCAACCGGAATGCTTGGCGGGGTAATGGTTACGCCCGGGTGCCCCTGTGTGGTCCAGTTGCAGCCAGTTGTCTGGCCAATCCCATTGCCTGTGTGAGGGTTGGACGATGAGGCTCCGGTCTTCTTCGGATCTGCGACCACTTCCTTGCAAATCGAGCCATTTTGCAGCATAGGCTCAAGCACGCCCTTCGGCGAAGTCGGGTTCCCATCTGCCCCCGGAGGTCCTTTCAGGCCACAATCTGCCTCCCACCGACCAAGCATGTCGAGCGCAGCCTTTACACCGAGCTGTTCGGCGGCGGATAGCGGTACACCCTTGCGTTCGTCTACGGACTGGGCACCTGGGCACGCTTTTGTCAGAACATAGCACCCCGCCAGAGGGGATAAAATGTTCACCATTCCTAGTGCATGTAGAACCGATGCGAAAATTGAAAGCCCGCCAAGTGTCACGAGGATTCGAACTCTCATTTCGAGACTGTCCTAGAATATGCTCGGGAAGAGCAACCTAGTAGGTAGAACAAAACTGAAAATGACTCCTTGGTGGAACCTTTCGCATAAATATTCTGGCGAGTGTATACTATTCGCTCGTAGTCAACTTGTCAAGCTCACGATCCAGTCAGCTTGGGGCGGCGAAACCTGGGCTGCCGGTACTCCAGGGCCACGTAATTGCGGTTTTCTGTATCGAGTGCGGGCCATCGACGGCTTGATCAGGGTGTCCGCCCCCGAATTCGGCCCCCTTTCGCTGGTGCGGGGCCTCCTCTGGGAACTCCCAGCCCTTGTCCTTGTGCCTGGAACGTAGTTGGGGTGTCGGTTCCGGTGCGGCTTGCGGTTACTGGATGTTCATCTGCCGGCCCCGGCTGCCGGGTCGCCTGCTCGAAGTCCCGGCGGGCTATCCACACGAAAGGCGGAAGCCCAGACCAACCTAGGCCGCGAGACGCGCGTGCAGTTCGAGCCGGGAACCGACGTCGAGCCGGAATTGACGATCAATCAAGACCTGTTCGACGCCCTGCGTAACCTGCGCCGCGACCTCGCGCGCGAACGCGGACTCGCTCCGTACCTGATCTTCAACGACCGCAGCCTGGCCGAAATGGCGGCCAGAAAACCGCGCAGCCCCGAAGAATTCCGTCGCATCAAGGGCGTGGGCGACAAGAAAGCCGCCGACCTCGGGCCGGTCTTCTTGGCGCGGATCACCGAACTTGCACCGACCTGAGGCGCTAGTGCACCGTTTGGTAGCGCGCGCAACCGGCGCGCGCTCGGCCAATCGCAGCGTCCACCGGCGCCTTACGGGCAAATCGTAAATTGCAGCCCGTTGCTCAGCCCCACGGTCTGAAGAGCGGCGGGATCGCGGAACCAGGCTTGGCTATGCACTACGGTTCCTGCCACAAGCAGCGGACCGCCAGACGGCGAGGCCAAGTAGTCGGCCAGCGAGTAGCTGAGGGAACCCGAGCAGCCTGTCGTGCCGGCCGTGGATTTGGCGACGAGGCGATGCAAAGGGCTCAACACGCACAGCGTTCCCCCAAAGAATGCGGAGTGCTGCGGGCCTGTCGTCCCGAAGACCAAGAACCCCAGTCGATTGGCTTCGAGCTGGATAGCTCCCGCCTGGAACGTTGCAGGGTTCGACAGATCGGGGTTTCCCAAGGAGTCCATCGCGGGCAGGCATCCGCTGGAACTCTGGAGCGCGGTGCAATACACAGCGTTGACGCCGCAACCGGCGTCGAAACGCGCGATCCAAGGATCGTAGCTGCCTGGCGGCGAGCCAAAGAAGTTGCCATTGGTCTTGCCGCCGATGAACACACCAGCGGAACTCACAAAGGCTGCTCCAGCTTCTTCTGTCTGCGGCGTCCCTAGCTGCTGCACACCGAGGAAACTCCCCCCGCTGTCGAAGCGGCCCAGCCAAGCGTCGGAGGCCCCTCCTACATACGGCGCGGCCCAGCTAGCGGTCGTGCTACCCGTCAAGTACACGCCACCCAGCGTGTCCGCGGCTGCGGCGAGGACTTTGTCACTGCCGGTCGTCCCGACTTGACGAATCCACAGCGAGTTGCCGCTTTGGTCATACTGGGCCAGCCAGACGTCCAATCCGCCAATCGCCCCATGCGCCACGCCAAGGCTCCCCAGCGTGATGCCCGCCACGTACACACCACCGGAGGGTGCTTCGGCCAGCGCGTTCAAGGCGTCGGCGGTTTCCGTGCCAAGGTGTCGCAGCCAGACGTTGTTCCCGGATGAGTCGAAACGGCCAATCCACGCGTCCTGGGCGCCCATGTGGGGACCTCCAAAGCTTCCCGGAGTGTTGCCGCCGACATACAAACCACCGGCACCATCGGTCACCCCGGCAGTGACTTCGTCGTTGAACGGCGACCCCAGCTGGCGCAACCACACTTGGTTTCCAAGAGCATCGAAATGCGCCAGCCACACGTCGGATCCGCCGGCGTTCGCACCGGCGAGATCCCCATCGGTGCTGCCACCAAGGATTACGCCGCCTGCGGGGCCAGCAATTGCGAACGACACTTCCTCCGCCTCCAAGGATCCAAGCTGGCGGATCCACAGCTGGTTTCCCAGCGCGTCGTATCGAGCCAGCCAGACATCCAGCGCGCCAGAATGCACTCCGCCAAGACCCAAGCCCGTTCGGCCAGTGGCATACACACCGCCCGCACCGTCCGAAGTCACCGCATCCACGGAATCGAAAACGGCCGTCCCAAGCTGCCGAGCCCAAAGTTGGTTCCCGGCACCGTCTTGACGCGACAACCAGGCATCCGCAGAGCCCGCGTTGGGTCCGGCCAAAGTTCCATTGGTCTCGCCGCCCGCGTAGCTTCCGCCAGCGCCGTCCGGCGCAAGTGCAGCCAGGTCATCGTTCAAGTTGGATCCGAACTGGAACACACCTTGCAGATCTTGAGCCGAGGCGGAGCTTGCCAGGCCTAATGCCAACGCCGCTACCGCTAGGCGCGTACGAACGGATCCGCAATCCGTGGCTCGAAAAATGGCGCAAGCGGTGGACATTGTCATACCTGGGAGCACGTTAAGGGACTCCGCCTCGCACCGGCTACTGGGACGAGGGAGCCAGCCAATGAGTTCCATGAAATTGTACTTCTGCAGTTCGATTCTCGCGGGCTGCTCCCGAACCCAATCCTGATCAGGTTCCGTTGCCGAGGCGCACGCCGGGGTCCTTGCACAAGACCGCCGGAACTCAGAACCCGCACTACTCCTACGCGAGTGTTGGCCTCAAAGGGCCGTGCAAGACCTTTCTGCAGGCGTGATCCAATCCCGGCAGGTCAGGGACAGATCGACAACTGCAAGCCGTTCGACGAACCTGTCGTCGACGGATGACTGGGATCACGAAACCAGGCCTGCATGTGGACCGCCTGGTAGCCCGTCAACAACGGGCCGCCCAGCGGCTGGGCCAGCATTTCCAGCAGCGTGTAGCTCAGCGAGCCCGTGCAAGTCGCGCTGCCACCAGAGTTCTTGATCTTCAGGCGGTATAGCGGGGACTTCACGCACAGAGTGCCGCCGCCAAAGGGCAAGGCGTTCGGGCCCGTGGAACCGAAGAACATGACGCCGTCTTGGCTGACTTCCAGATTCGAGCTGGTCACGCTAAACATGCTCGGTGCCGCCAAACTCGGCACGCCGGAAGCCGAGATCGCGGGCACGCAGCCGCTCGAACTGGTTTGGGCCGTGCAGTACGTCGTCGGCGCAAGGCAGCCGGCGTTGTCGAAGCGAGCGAGCCAGGCGTCCCTGACGCCTTGGTGCGGGCCTCCGAGGCTGCCCTTGGTGTAGCCGCCAATCAAGACGCCGCCCGCGCCGTCCGATGCGGCGGCCCAAGCGTAGTCGATATCGCTCGTACCGACCTGCCTGATCCAGGGCAGATTGCCGGTGCTGTCGAAGTGCGCGAGCCACACGTTGGGGGCGCCCGCGGCCGAGCCGCCGAGATCGCCGCTGGTGATTCCGCTCACAAAGACGCCACCGGAGCCGTCCGCCGTGGCGGCAAAGGCATAGTCCCAACTGGTGCTTCCCAGGCGTTGGATCCAGAGCTGATTGCCCGCGCTGTCGTGGTGCGCGAGCCAGGCGTCGTAGGTATCCTCGTTCAAGGTTCGCAAGGCGTGCCCGGCGATGTACACGCCGCCCGAGCCGTCCGGAGCGGCGCAGTTGGCGAAGTCGTTGGTGCTCGTCCCATGCTGCCTGATCCACAGTTGGTTGCCGGCGTTGTCGTAGCGCGCGAACCAGGCATCATTTCCGCCCTTGTTCGGTCCGCCGAGACTGCCCTCCGTGGAGCCGCCGACGATTACGCCGCCGGCAGCGTCGGGTATGGCGGTGTCGAGGACGTCCGATTTGCTCGAGCCGAGTTGCTTGATCCAGATCTGGTTGCCGGAGCTGTCGTAGCGCGCGAGCCAGGCGTCGAGTCCGCCCATGTTCGAGCCGCCAAGCTCGCTTGCGGTGGTGCCGCAAACGTAAACGCCGCCCAAGCTATCCGGCGCCGCTGCAAGCGCGCTGTCGTCGTTCGACGTACCGAGCTGACGAATCCAAATCTGATTGCCCGCGCTGTCATAACGCGCAAGCCAGGCGTCGTAGCCTCCTGCGTTCGTGTCGCCGAGATTGCCGCGCGTAGAGCCGGCAAGGAACACGCCTCCTGAGCTGCTGGGCGCGCCGGCGTCGGCGGAATCGTGGCTGCTCGTACCGATCTGCCGCAACCAAAGCTGAGTGCCCGCGCCGTCGTAGCGCGCAAACCAGGCGTCCCTGCCACCCGCGTGCGGACCGCCGAGGCCGCTGCTCGTGACACCCCCCACGTAGACAGCGCCTGATTCACCCGGTACGGCCAGGAGGGCTTCGTCGTCGCCAGCAGTCCCCAACTGGCGAGCCCAGAGCTGATTCTGCGCCGCAGCAGGGAGCGCCGCGAGAGCCAGGGTGATCGATACTAGAACGCTACGTCCAATCCGTGACATCGTGTTTTCTTCTCTTGCGCGGCGCCCGCCGACGCAACGGCTTCGGCTCGGGAGTCCAAAAAGGCGCGCTTCTTTAGCCACGCGATCCTATGCCAGGTGCCAAAATCCGGCAGCCCTAGGCCCCTTGGAGGTCCTTCTCGGGGGGCTGCGACTCGATTGCTTCCATGGCAAGCACCAGAAGCCCAGCCCACGGGCGCAGGAAAAAGTCGCGCCCGCCACTCGCCCACGGGTACAAGCCGATGCACGGCGCAAGGGCCCTGTACCCATTCAGCGCGCGCGCCAGTCCTCGCGCGTGAGTGCCCAGCGCTCGTGGTCGCGCCACTTACCGTGAGTCCATATCAGGCGGCGCGCCACGCCTTCCAATCGGAATCCGACGCGGCTCGCCAACCGGCGCGAGGCTTCGTTGGTTTGCAGGATCAACGCCTCCAAGCGGTGCACTCGGCCGCTTTCGAATGCGTGCCCGAGGAGCAGCTCCAGTCCCGCGCGCATGAAGCCTTGGCGCGCGAACGGCGCACCGATCCAGTAGCTCACGAAAGCGCTTTGCATGACGCCGCCTATGTGGCCGGAAAGCGCTATCGAGCCGACGATGCGTCCATCCTCACGCCGACACAAGACCCAAGTGCGCCGACTCGATTTGCGTTTCGAAGGCGCGCGTCCGGCGGCGCCAATCGCATCGCTGCCCCGGCTGCGCGGGCCGCGACTCGTCAACTCGAGCGGCCTGTCCTCGTCGATCCAGGGCGCGTGGAACGCTCGGCTGGCGACCCTCAATTGGTCCAATTCCTCGGCGTCCTGGGCGCGCATCCGTCGCAACAACACGCTTTTCCCGTACAGGGTGCCTGCGACAACAGGTTTGCGTGCCGTCGTTCTCATGACGCCGCATCAGTGTAGCTTGCCGCGCGCAACTTCTGGCGACCTGGACGGTGCCCGCGCCGCGCCTGGCGCGAAGCTGCGCCCAAGGCCAATTGCTTGGCAATTCCGGCCTGGGCAGCCCGCTTTACAAGCCTATGGTCGGCCGACCACTGCCTGCTGGTGCTAGCGCTGCTGGAAGCGCCGGGCCAGGTCGTCCAGGTCGCAGGACCAAACCATGGCCGGCTCGATCTTGCCCATGCGAGCGAACTTGCGCAGTTCCTGCGCCGAGCTCATCTCGACTTTGCGCCCCTTGCGCGCCCGCTTGGGTCCGACGCTCTTCTCGAGCTCCGCGTGCACGTCGCTCGAAACGATCTTGGCCAGACCTTGCGACACGCTTTCGGGCAGGGGTTCGCGGCGTTCCAAGGACGACTTGGCGCGCAAGCACACGTCCAACGTGTCCTGCAGGTTCTTCTTGATGCGCGCGAGCTTGGCTTGATCGCCTCCCGGCTGCGACAAGGACTGGCGCACTTTGGCGTTGGCCACTTCGAGCACGGCGATCAAGCAGTTCAACTTCCGCATCAGGCGCTCGCGATACTCGGCGGACTCGAGATTCGATTCGGAGAACGGTAGGCCGTCGGGGGGAGTCATGGCAACGCTTCGGGATCTTGGTGGAACGCGGGGCACGAAGAGGGATACTCAAAACTACCCCCTTGAGCGCAGCTGGCGGATCGAGAGCGAGAATCCTGGCCGGGCGACCCAGGTCGGGCTACATGCGGCGGAAAAACTTTCCTGCTCGAACGCTCTGGCACCGGCTACAGCGAGCGCACCAGATCCATCAATGCCTGCTCGCCCGTGCGCGACATGACGATGAAGTCGCCAGTGCCCAGACTGGCTTCCACCGTGGTCCAGGGCGCAATTTCCAGAATCGTTGCGCGCTGGGCTCCGAGCGGCTTGCCGCCTAGTGCCGCGGAGGCCGGATTCACGGAGCGCTTGGCCGGGTCCCCTTCGAGCAAGAGCAGGCAGTCCAGCCCGTCGGTGTAGGTGCGCTTGAGCCAAACGCGACCCGTCAGGGGATCCGTGACAGCAGCTACTTCACACAAGCGAAAATTCTCGGGCAGCTTGCGCGGTGCGTGGGACGGAAAGCCCAGCTCCCTTTCGGCCGTTGCGACATCCGCGAATACGCGCTCTTCCACCGCGGGTTCGTGGAAGCGCACGTTTGGGGAAACGGGTCCGAACTGCACGCTCTCGTACCACATGGAATGGACCGTGCGCCCGGACGCGTCGAGGCGTTCGTAGCGCAGCACGACCCCGGTTGCCAAGTCGATGAGGATCCGTTGCAGCTCGCCTTCACCGCGCGGTCGAATTTCCCACCGAGCGCAGCGGCGGTCGTGTTCCGTAACCACTTCGCCGGTGTCGGTCACTTGGTAGTTCTGCAAAAAGCTCTGGCGAGCGCGAATTTGGAAATCGCGGTAGCGGAACATCAGACCCTGGCGGCGCGCCTGGGCCATCAAGTACTCCTGGCTGCGTCCGGCGTCGATTTGCGGCTCGAGCAGCTCGAGCGGCTCGATGCGGAACTTTCCGTCGCCGCTCGTGACGTAGTATTCGCGAAGGATTTCGTCGGTCCCGGCGGTTCCTGCCGTTGGACCGCTCGCCGCACTTCCCGCGACACGGGTCAGGACGAGCCGGGTGCCGGAAAACGCCACGTGCGAGCGCGCGCGCAGGATCTTGTCGAGCAACTGCGTACTCGCTTCGGCTTCTGCGTGGCTAAGTTGCAGATCCCCGGAGATCGTCGTCTTCCCATCGGCGCTTTCGAACGTCAGGTCGCTGCAGGAGCTGGCGCAGATCAGGGCAACCAGCGCCGCGGCGGTACCGAACGAAGCCGCCCGGAAACGGGCGCGGATGGTGGAACGGGTGCCGGCGAGCATGGGCTCACATCCCTGTTCCGGTTTGTGCCCTTTGACCGCGGCTGCCCGCCAAGCCTTCGGCAAGACCTCGCGCGAATGGTCCCAATTGCGCGGGGTCCGTCGTGCGCACGATCTCGATGAATTCCGAGCTGCGCTGGGTACGAGAGGTCCACAGACGGGCGGAGAAGAAACCCAATCCAAGGATCAGCAGTGCGGCGGCCCACGAGTGAACGCTGACCAGTCGCCCAGATGGCTGGCGCTTGGAGCGCGAGTCCGCTTGGCGGGTTCCTATCCCAGATTGCAAGCGCTGGTCGGCGGCCAGGTGTTTCGCCAAGATCCCGGGGGCCGCGACCTTGGGCAGGCGCTGCAGCATGCGTCGGCTGACGGCGCGCGGCAAATCGGCGAACTCTTCGGCCACCAAGCGA
>JAKFYL010000007.1 GCA_021730845.1 Planctomycetota bacterium
ACACGACGTGCAACTGTTCCTCGCCGGCCGTCGGCTCGACGCCCGGCTGGCTGCGTCGATAGGTGAGCGCGCGCGCTCCTTGGTAGGCGTGGGCGTGCTCGGGCGCCAGGATCAGCAAGTCTTCGCTGACGACGCTGCGCGCCAACTGCGGGCGCAATTCCAAGCTGACCCAATCTTGTTGCATCAAGAATGCGTGCACTTCGTTGAGCACGCGACGAATCACGCCCATGTTGGCCAAGGCGTAGTTGAGGTGGCTGGGCGCCGACTCCATCAGCAAGTTCACCGCGCCCCCCATAGCCGGCGGCGGAAGGGCCGGCCGGATGCCCTGCTCGTTGGGTTGGTGATCGGGGTGAAACATGTCCACCGGCGCACGATCCGAATTGAGGATCTGCAGCGTCGCCGAAAGATCGCTTGCGGAAACCGGCGCCGCGGCACTTGTCGCAGGCTGCGGCTCGGCTTGCACTTGGTTTGCGCGTTGGGCCGTGGCGAGCGGCACGCTCGCCAACAGCGAGCACGCGCAGACGCGTTGGAGGGCCCCCCCAGCCTTGGAGCTCGCCAGCTTCATGCCGCCTTTTGCGAATCGGAGCGCGCCCAACGGACCTTCATCCTCGGCCCGGAATCCAAAGGAGTCAAGCCCACAAGGCCACTTGCAACACGACCTTTGCGCAGGCCCACTCAGGCAGTAGCATCGAGCGTCGTGGCAGCGTCCATTCCGGCCCGATTCGGCCGCCGCCTTGCGCCAAGCGTCGCTCTCTTGGGGGTCGCCACCGTGGGGTTGCTGGTCGTCAATCTGCCCCGCCTGGAGCGGGCGGACTTCGTGTTCGTGAACGGCGCCGAAGTGACTTCGCTGGATCCGCAAGCTGCCCTCGGTGTTCCCGAACAGCGCATCGCACGCGCGCTGTTCGAGTGCTTGGTCGAGCGCGCACCGGACGGCCTGGAGATTCTCCCGGCAGCGGCCCAGTCCCACACGCAAAGCGCCGACAAGCTGGAGTACCGCTTTCAACTGCGCGAGCAAGCGCGCTGGTCGAATGGCGAGCCCGTTCTGGCGTCCGACTTCGAGGCCAGCTTTCGGCGCATGCTCGATCCGGCGACACAATCCCCCTTCGCCGCGCAGCTCGACGTGGTCGTCGGGGCCAAGGCCTATCGCACGGGTCCGGCCCTTGCGGGCGAAGCCGCCGACCAAGCTTGGAGCAAGGTCGAGATCCGCGCCAGCGGTCCGCTCGAATTGACCATGCGCCTGGAGTACCCGCGGGTGGATTTCTTGCACCTCCTAGCCTGCCCGCAAATGGCTCCCGTGCATGTCGCCAGTTTGAAGCGCTTGCAGCAGGATGAGCCCTCCAAATGGCGACGACTGTGGAACCGGCCCGAGCACCTGGTGACCAACGGCGCCTTCGTGCTCGTCGAACGCCGCTTGAACGAGCGCCTGCGGCTGGCACGCAGCTCTACGTACTGGGATTCAGCGAATGTAGGCATGGCGAGCATCGACGCCTTGTCGCTGGATTCCTTCGGCACGGCGCTGAATCTGTACCTAACCGGCGAAGCGGATTGGCTCGACGGCAATGTGCCCCCGCTGTTGGTACCGACCTTGCTCGAGCGCAAGGACTACCAACGCCGACCGTACCTTGGTACCTACTTCCTGCGCGTGAACACCACGCGTCCACCCTGGAACGACGCGCGGCTGCGCAAGGCGCTGTCCTTGACCATCGACCGGCGCTCGATCTGCAACAACTTGCTGCGCGCCGGACAGCGGCCCACTTGGTCCTTGGTGCCCTGGAACATGCTCGGGGAACCGATGCGCGAAACCGACTACGGCAAGGACGTCGTGGAGGCTTTCGGCTTGTTGCGCGAGGCGGGCTACCGCGGCGAAGGCGCCAAGCGCCTGCCCGCGCTGGAAATTCATTTCAATTCGAGCGAAGTCCATCGCGACATCGCCGAAGCCGTGGCCGCGGATTGGAAGAAGACCATGCAACTGGACTGCGTGCTGGTGAACCAAGAGTGGAAGGTGTATCTGGACTCGCAAAAGCGCCTGGACTACGACATCTCGCGCTCGTCGTGGATCGCGGACATGCCCGATGCGCTCAATTTCTTGGAAATCATGGTCACGGGCAGCGAGAACAATCGCACCGGCTGGAGCGACCCCGAGTACGACGCCAAGATCGAGGCCGCGCGCCGCGAATTGGACTTGCAAGCGCGCAAACGGCTCTTGACGGAAGCACTGGACATCTTGAACGCACAAACTCCCGTGCTGCCCGTGTATGCCTACGTCACCCAGGATCTGATGCGGCCCGAATTGCAGGGCTTTTCGACCAATCTGATCAACGATCAGAACCCCAAGCACTGGCGCTGGAAAAGCGGCGCGCGGCCCAAAGGCCAGCGCGGCTTGGTAGGTAGCTCCACGGCAGAAAAGGCCACGCGGCCACCCAAGGCGCCATGATACGTGCCGCACTGCGACACTTGGCGGGGCTGGTCATCAGCGTGGTGATCGTGCTGGCCGTTTCGTTCGCCCTGATGCACGCCGTGCCCGGCGGTCCCTTCGACGCCGAGCGCGGGCTGCATCCGGAGATCGAAGCCAACTTGGCGCGCGCGTACCACTTGGATTGGCCGGTGTGGAAGCAATTCCTGCAGTACATCGGCCCCTTCAACTTGGGCCCCGATGGATGGTTGGGAACGGGCGCGGATCGATTCGGCGGCGTGTTGGCGCTCGATTTCGGTCCCTCCCTGCGCCACCGCGATTACGACGTAGCCGATATCTTGGCGGCTTCGCTTCCGGTGTCGTTCCAGTTGGGCGCCTTGGCCCTGGCTTGGTCCGTGCCGCTGGGCATCTTGCTGGGTACGCTGGCCGCGGCCCGCGCCGGAACTTGGCTCGATGCGCTGCTGCGCGTGCTGACCACGACCGGCATCGTCCTGCCCGGCTTCGTCATCGCGTCCTTGAGCCTCTTGGTGTTCGCCTTCGCCTGGCCGCTATTCCCCGTCGCCGGGTGGAGTTCGCTGCGCCACATGGTGCTGCCGGCGTTCGCGCTGGGCGCTCCGTGCGCGACCTACGTGGCGCGCTTGACGCGTTCGGGCGTGCTAGAGAACTTGCAACTGGACTTTGTGCGCACCGCCAAGGGCAAGGGCCTGGGACGCGGCGCCGTGATTTGGCGCCACGCGCTGCGCTCCGCCTTGCTGCCCGTGGTGGCCTACTTGGGGCCGGCCAGCGCTGCCATTCTCACCGGCAGCCTGGTGGTCGAGAAGATCTTCTTTCTGCCGGGAGCCGGCACACACTTCGTCAACAGCGCCCTCAATCGCGACTACACCTTGGCCTTGGGCGTCACGCTGGTGTACACGGTGCTGGTGTTTTGCCTGAATGCTTTGGCAGACCTGCTCGCGAGTTTCCTCGATCCGCGCGTGGGAGGGCGCCAGGAATCGTGACCGGATCAGCCCTGGATCTTCCCGGCGGCAGGCGCACGCCGGCGACGGCGGCGCGCTCGCGCTGGAAGCTGACCGAGCGGGAGTTCGAGCTGCGTCAAAGCGCTGCCGCCACCGTGAGTGGCGAGAATCCCTGGCGCGCTCGACTGGTCCAGCTGCGGCGACGGCGGACTGCCTGGTGGAGTTTGTGGCTTCTAGGACTGAGCAGCTTGGTGTGCCTGTTCGCACCCCTGCTGCCGCTGCCCTCGCCGGCCTTGATCGAATTGCGCGCGCCTCTCTTGGCTCCCATCGCCCCTTGGAGGGTGTTTGGAACCTTTGACTTCCAGCCGGAATACTGGCCCTTGGGCTGGCTCGACCGGCAACTGCTCGAACTGCGCCAGTTTCTGTTCGGCACGTGGCAATCCGGGCCGTGGCTGGGTACCGACAGCAAGGGCCGCGATCTCTTGGCGCGCATCGTGTTCGGGGGGCGCACTTCCCTCGCGGTAGCTCTAGCAGGCGCAGCCACGAGCCTTGTGATCGGGGTCAGCTACGGCGTCATCGCGGGCTGGTTCGGCGGCCGGATCGATCGCTGGATGATGCGCGCCGTGGATGTGCTGCAATCCTTGCCCTTCGTGTTCCTGGTGATTTTCCTCTTGACCGTGTTGGGTGCGCGTTCGAGCAGCGCACGCGAATCCATTTTTTTCGTGGTGATCGGCGCCGTATGGTGGCTTTCCATGGCGCGCGTGGTGCGTGGAACCGTGCGCGGCATGCGCAGCGCTGCTTTCCTAGAATGCGCGCAGGTCCTGGGAGCTTCGCAGGCGAGCTCGCTGGTGAGACACCTGGTGCCCAACGTGTTGCCGATCGTGATCGTGTACCTGACCCTGACCATTCCGTCGGTGATGCTGTTCGAATCGTTCCTGTCGTTCTTGGGCCTGGGTGTCTCGCCGCCGCGCGTGAGCTGGGGCTTGCTCGCCCTGGAGGGCGCCCAAGCCATCAACCCCTTGGCGATTCCCTGGTGGCTGGTGTTGTTCCCGGCCCTGGTCATGGGACTGACGCTCCTGGCGCTGACCATGCTGGGCGATGGCTTGCGCGACGTACTGGATCCGCGCTCGCAAGCAAGGCCGGCGCCATGACGTTGCTCGAAGTGCGCAACTTGCGCCTGCGGTTCGATACGAAGGACGGCCCGCTGCAGGTGCTGGACGAAATCTCGTTCAAGCTCGAGGCCGGTGAGACCTTGGCCATGGTCGGCGAGTCGGGCAGCGGCAAGTCTCTCACGGCGTTGACGCTGATGGGCCTCTTGCCGCCCGGAGCCATCATCGAAACAGGCGAAGTCCTGCTCGAAGGCCGCAATTTGTTGACCCTTTCCGCGCGCCAGTGGCGCAGCGTGCGCGGTCGAGAGCTGGCCATGGTGTACCAGGACGCCAATTCCGCGCTGCACCCGCTGCTCACCGTCGGCGAGCAACTGGCCGAAGCCATCCTGGCGCACCGCAAGGAATCGCCCAGCGAGGTCCGCAAAGCCTGTGCCTCGGCCCTGGGGGAGGTCGGCATTTCCGCACCGGAAGCGCGCCTGGATGCTTACCCCCACGAACTCTCCGGAGGCATGCGCCAACGCGTGGTGATCGCCATGGCCTTGCTCGCCCGGCCCAAGGTCCTGATCGCCGACGAGCCCACGACCGCGGTCGACGTGACGATGCAGGCGCAGATCCTGGAACTCCTGGAGCACCTGCGCGCCAAGTACTCCATGGCCGTTCTACTCGTGACCCACGACCTGGGCGTGGTGGCGCGCGCAGCCCAAAAGGTTGCCGTGGTGTACGCCGGGCGCACGGTCGAACTGGCAACTACGAAGGAACTGTTTCAGACGCCGTTGCACCCGTACAGCGTCGGACTCTTGCGCAGCGCTCCCTCCGAGGCGGCCCAGTCCATGGCTTCCGTGCTGGCCGCGAGTCCGTCGCAAGGCCCGACGCAAAGTCCGTCGCAAGCTCCCGCGCGGTTGTTTTCGATTCCAGGCATGGCTCCAAGCCCCGCGCGCATGCCCGTCGGCTGCGCCTTTCACCCGCGCTGCCCGTTCGAGGTCGCGCGCTGCTCGCGCGAGCGGCCTGAATTGAAAGCCTGGCGCGTCGAAGTCCCCAGCAACATGCACACCGGCTTGGTCACTGCTACGTCGCGTCGCGCGGCCTGCTTCGAGCAGGAACGCGTCGCCGCCGCGGCCGTGGCCTCGCGCACGGGCTGGCACGAACTGGAGCAGCTGTGGCTGGCCAAAATGGAGCCGCGCACGTGACCGAAGTCCTGCTGCAAGTGCGCGCAATCGGAAAGCGCTTCGACGTAGGAGCCGGGCGGTTCCAAGCTCGGGCGCGAGCGTCGATCCAGGCGCTCTCGGACGTCGATCTGGACCTGGCGAGCGGCCAGGCGCTGGGCCTAGTAGGCGAATCGGGCTCGGGCAAGAGCACCCTGGCGCGCATCCTGGTTGGTCTGGAACAGCCCAGCAAAGGTTCGGTGCGATTGGATGGGGTGGAATTGACCACGCTTTCGCGAGCGGCTTGGCGCCCTTTTCGCAAACGCATCCAGATGGTGTTCCAAGATTGCGCGGGCTCGCTCGACCCCCGGCAATCCGTGCGTTCGGCGCTGTTGGAGCCTTACCGCATCCACGGCCTGTATAGTGCGCGCGAACGAGACATGCGCTGCATGGAACTGCTGGAGGCCGTTGGTCTGGGAGCGGAGCACTGGAACCGATTCCCACATGAGCTCTCGGGCGGCCAGCGCCAGCGGGTGGCCATCGCTCGCGCGCTTGCACTGGAACCACAAATTCTGATCTTGGACGAACCGGTCAGCGCCCTGGACAGTTCCATGCGCGCACAGATCCTGAATCTGCTCATCGAGCTCAAGCGACGCTTCCATCTGGCGTGCCTGTTCGTGGCCCACGACTTGTTCGCGGTGCAGGCGCTGTGCGAACACATCGCGGTGATGTACATGGGGCGCATCGTCGAGGTCGCTCCCACTGGAGCGTTGTTCGCCAATCCGCTCCACCCCTACACGCAAGCGCTCTTGTCCGCCGTGCCATTCGCCGATCCCCAAGTGGAACAGCAACGCAGGCGCATCGTGCTGCAGGGCGAGCCGCCCTCGCCCATGGATTTGCCTCCCGGCTGCGCTTTTGCGGCGCGCTGCCCGACCAAACACAGCATCGATGCACGGCTGTGCGAGGGCGACAGGCCGCTGCTCAAGGGCTGCGATGAGACCGGCTTGCGCCAAGCCGCTTGCCACGCGGTCGTTACGCAAGGCAGCCAATCGTGATCGAAGTGCAATCTGTCAGCAAGCGCTTTGGGGACATCCAAGCCCTGTCTGACGTGTCCTTTCGCGTAGGAACGGGTGAAGTAGTCGGCTTCCTGGGCCCCAATGGCGCCGGAAAGACCACCCTGCTGCGCATGCTCTCGACGTACTTCGTGCCGGACAGCGGTCAGGTGCGCGTGGCCGGATTCGATACGCGCACACAGGCCTTGGAGGTGCGCCAAGCGCTGGGGTTCTTGGCCGAGCACAACGCCCTGTACGAAGGCATGCGCGTGCGCGCTTGGCTCGAGTTTTGCGCGCGCGCCCGGGGCCTGAGCGGAACTGCGCTCGCCAGTCGCGAGGCTTGGGTGGTCGAGCGCTGCCAGCTCGAAAGCGTGCTTTCCCAGCGCATCGGCACCTGCTCCAAGGGCTTTCGCCAACGCATCGGTTTGGCCGCGGCATTGATCCACGACCCCAAAGCGATTGCCTTGGATGAACCGACGCACGGCCTGGACCCCTTGCAGGTAGCAAGCTTCCGCACCTTCGTGCGCTCCCTGGCCGTCGGCCGTTCGATCTTGTTCTCCAGTCACATCGTCTCCGAGGTGGCCAGCATCTCCGATCGCATCGTGTTCCTGCACCGGGGCAGAGTGCTGGTCGACGAACCGGTGGCCGAACTGGAGCGCGCAGCGCGGGCGCGCGGCGCCGACTTGGAGCGCGAACTGTTCGCACGCGTGGAAGCCAGCGACCGTTCGGGCTCTGGAACGAAGGTACGCGCTTGAACAAGTCCACCTCGAATGCAGCCGAAAGCGGCGCGGCTAGCGCCAAGGAACGGACAGCTGCACCGGCCCATGCCCGGCGTGCGGGCCTGGGCGGTGTACAACTCATCGCGGCGCGCGAGTGGACTTCGACCTTGGATTCGGGCGTGGCGCTGCTGGCCGCAGCCGGCTTTGCCTTGCTGGCCAACTCGATTTTCTTGAACGAGTTCTTCGTGACCGCGCACGCGGACCTAGGCGCCTGGATGCGGCTCTTGCCGTACTTGTTCCTGGCCTTCCTGCCGGCCTTGAGCATGCGCGCTTGGGCCGAGGAACGCCGCGCGCGCAGCTTCGAGACGTTGCTCGCGCTGCCCTTCACGCCTTGGCAAC
Source organism: Planctomycetota bacterium (assembly GCA_021730845.1). GTDB lineage: Bacteria > Planctomycetota > UBA1135 > UBA1135 > JAKFYL01. The sequence continues at coordinate 7,791 of JAKFYL010000007.1, forward strand.
TTGTGCTGGGCAAGTTCCTGTGTTCGCTGTGGATCCTGGCCTTGGTGCTCGCCAGCGCCGTGCCGCTGGTGGTTCTGGTTTTCTGGGTTGGATCGCCCGATATCGGGCTCTTGGCGGGGGGATTCCTGGGAGCCTTCTTGCTGGGCGCATTGTTGCTCGCCTTGGGTCAGGCCGCCTCGATCTTGACCAAGGACCAGGTCAGTGCATTCGTACTCGCGGCGCTGCTGGGTGCGCTGGTGGTGCTCTCGGGTCACCCGCGGCTGGTGAGCGTGCTGGATGGGCTGAGCGAGACATTGCATCTGGGCAGCCTGATGCGCGATTCGGTCTCGGCCTGGCCGCGATTCGAGCGCCTGGCGCGCGGCGTGGTCGAACTGGCAGATGTGGTGTTCTTCGCCGTGGGCACGGGATTGGCTCTGTGGTGGACCAGCCTGACGGTTTCGCGGATCAGGGACTAGGCCCCGCCGCGTGAGTGATAGGCACGACTGAACTACGGATGTCCACGCGCGCCGAACCGCCGCTCGCCGGGCCGCCTTTTCGAATCGTGTTCCTGGACTCGATTCGCGAGTGGGGCGGCGGACAGAAGTGGTGCGTCCAAACCGCGCACTGGCTCGCGCAACGCGGTCACAGCGTGCACATTGCATGCGCGGCGCATTCGGCGCTCGATCAACGCGCGCGCGCCGCGGGTCTGGTCGTGGAAAACGTGGGCCGCGGCTCGGTTTTCAAACTCGCCGGGTTGCTTGGCCGCGAGCGCGTCGAAGTGATCGTGGCCAACCTCGGGCGCGACGTGCGCCTGGCGGCCATGGCCAAGAAAGGGAAAGCGGCAGCCCTCGTGCAGCGCCGCGGGATCGCGCGCAGGATCAAACACCATCCACTCGCGCGACGGCTCTACACAGGGCACGTCGCACGCATGGTTGCCAACTGCGAGTCCATCCGCGCGGCCCTGCTGGCGGGCGCCGACTTCCTGGAACCGGGGCGCGTGGTCGTGATCCCCAATGCCGCCATGGAGCCACGTGTCGATCCGGAACGAGCCCGTGCGCTGCGGGAGCGTCTGGGTGTGTCCAAGGACGCGTGTTTGGTGGCAGTGATCGCGCGTCTGGCTCCGATGAAAGGCCACGCTCATGCGCTGCGCGCTTGGAAGCAGGTGATGCAGGCCGAGCCCAGCGCCAGACTCGCCCTGGTCGGCGCGGGCGCGGAAGAATCGCGGCTGCGCGCGCTGACCCATGAGCTCCACATGGAGGCTCGCGTGCACTTCGCCGGCTTCCAAGAGGACTTGGACGCTTGGCATGCGGCCTTGGACATCTTGTGCCTGCCTTCGGTACGCGACGAAGGCTGCAACAACACGTTGCTGGAATCGATGCTCCAAGCCAAACCCGCCGTCGTGACACGCTGCGGCGGCCTGCCCGAGCAGGTGGCCGACGGCGAAACCGGGCTGGTCGTGCCGATCGGCGACGAAGAACAACTGGCGCGCGCGCTGCTCGCACTCGTGCGCGACGAGCCACGGCGCCGCGCTTTCGGCAGCGCGGCGCGCAAGCGGGCACAAGCGGCCTACTCCCGCACACACGTCATCGCCGCCTGGGAACGCCTGTTCGCCGAACTGCGCGCGGAGCGTGCACAGTGACGGGAGGCACGGAGCCAGGCTCGAATCTGGCGGTACGGTACCAGGCTCGAATCCAACACCTTTGGTGGTACTGCGGTACGGTGGTACGGCGGTACGGCGGTACGGCGGCGGTACGGTACCAGGCTCGAATCCAACACTTTTGGTGCCAGGCTC
>JAKFYL010000443.1 GCA_021730845.1 Planctomycetota bacterium
CACCTGGAAGTAGCGCGATCCGCTGATGGCAGGCAAGTTGTTCTTCCAAGTGGCGTCGTTGTTGAGATACGTGGGGGCGAAGCCGCAGTCCGGCGGCAAGGTCGCGATCGAGCAGTTGGGGACGTTGTACAGGCACTGGCACTGCGTTGGGGCGGCGCCGTTCTGCACGAAAGTCCACGAATCGCCGTAGCCGGAAATGGAAGTCGTGTTCTCCCAGTTCTTGGTCGTGACCGCCTGGGAAGTCATAGCCGTGGCGCCACGGTAGGCCAAGACCACTTGCGTGTTCGCCGGCTGGAATTCGGCCTTGGGTTCGACGACCGTGTCCGCGAAGAGATTGATCGCTCCCGTGTCGAAGAAAATCGTATACGCCCGGCTCACCCGCACCACGAAACTCGCTTGCCCGTAGTACTGGGTGTTGTCCTGCCCCGGAAACCCGCCGCCGCCGTTGGCCGTCAAGTTGGCGTCCGGATCCAGGGGGATGCCGGAGAAGGATCCACTGCTCCAAGCGCGGAATACGGGGTTGATCGACGTCGGACCAAAGGCGGTGCGGAACTGGTTTTGGCCAAAGGAACCGGGGTTGGCGTAGCAGCGAAACTCCATCAACAAGGGCAAGCCAATCGTGGGCACCTTGCCAGTGAGATAAAAGCCCTTGAAACCGGCTCCGCCCAAAGTGATGAGTCGTTCGATGTCATAACCGCCACTGAGGGGTCCGGCGACGCTCAACTTGCTCGTATCGCGCCAGGTCCAGTAGGTGTACTGGGAGATTGGCTTGTTGAAGTTCATCGGGAAGGGGTGCACGACCAGGCCGGTCGAGGCCGTGGAAACGTTTAGCGGCGAAAGACTGAATCCGTCCTGCTTGGGAGAGACGATCGTCTGAGGGTCTTCCACTGGATTGAGCATGTTGTCGGCGAAAATGCATTTCCCGACCGTGCCGTCGGTGGCTCCGCCCAGGCCCGATTGGAGGTACTTCGGCAAGCCGGCGGTGAGTTCGTCGTCGCACACGTACTTGCTGTGGGCGAGCGACACCGAGAACTCAGGAAACGAGTCGGTCTGCACGAACTCGTTCCAGGGGGCGAAGTACAGACCTTCCACGTCCAAGTTGAAGTTGGCTTCGTCCAAGGAACCAAAACCCAGGTCGGTGTAGCGCCACACGGTTTGCATCTTGGCGCCCTGCGCGGAGAGCGGGGTTTGCAGGCCGATTTGCGTGACGGCCAGCGCTCCCATCACGATCTGGTTGGAATCCGCGACCTTGGAAAAGTGAGTCACGGAACGGGGCCGGATCGCGCCGCCGGGACTGAACAAGATCTGGCCCGTGATTTTGGGCTTGCCGGTGCCGTCTTCGTCCAGGTTCGAGGAGTCGAAGCTGAGCGCCAGACCCGAAGTATCGCGCGTCGCTTCGTTCGGGTCGATGGTGAACTCCAACTGCGGCAACACATCGACCAACGGGTTGCCCGCCAAGTCGATGATGCCGCTTGCGCCGCCTTGCATGTCGAACAAGTAGGCTTCGCTGGCACCGACGGTGTGCCGATAGAAAAGCCTCGGTTCGAACTCGTAGCTGCGCAAACTCGTGGAAGCCTTCACGGCACCGACGACGCGCCGGAACATAGGGTTGGTGCTGGGCGGCGCGGCGTAGCTGACTTCGAACGTATCCAGTGACTGGACGCTGGTCGGTTCGATGGCCTCACTGAACTCGACGATCAATGACGCGTCGGTTTTCACTCCGCCCGTGGGAAAGCTCAGCGGCTCTGGACTGAAGCGCACGAAGCACTCGGGAATGTGATTCTCGCTCGAGTCGAAAGTGGTCTTGAACAGGCCCACGGAAGGACCAAAAGTCGTCGGATCGCCCGACAAGAGACGCACGCGCGCTCCGGAAACGCTGCCACCCGCGGGATCCGGTGCCTCTTGCACGAGCTCTACCAAGTGCGTCGAGATGTCGAGCACATCACCCTTGCGCGGCGTCACAGAACAAGCGGTCACCGCAAAGGTGAAATCGATCAAATACTCGCCCGGCGTCGTCGTGGCGGTCGCGGCCGTGATTTGGACGGCTTGGGAACCGAGCACACGCGGAGCCTCGTCATCCTTGAGGAAACCGTTCTCCGGGTCGCCGGTGACTGAAGTCTTGCCGTAGGAGCGGAACGAGCGCACGACATCCAGCGTGGGTGATGTCGGATCGGAAGGGCCATTGCCCGTGAAGGACACGCTGTTTCCGCTGAGGTTGGTCAGAACCGAAAACTGACCCGCGCTTGCGTTGGTCTTGGAGGGCAAGCGCAGCAACGCATTGGGCGCGTCGACCACGAAAGCCGCGGGCAATCCCAGGGCATTCACTTCCAACCCGAACTTCTCGGCCTCGATGGTCGACACCGCCAAATCCAGGATCACGCGCGAGCTGTGGAATTTGCCATTGACCAGGTCGCCGTGGCTGGCATCGGGCAGCACGCGGAACTCGAACACGTTGTCGATTTCTGGCAGCGCTCCGGTGAACAGCAGCACGTTGGCTTCGTTGACGGTGCCGGGGTAGCCGCCATCGCCCGGATTGCCGCCGTCGTCGAGCAGGTCGTTGAATTCCAAGACGATGGCTGCGTTGCGCGCGACGCCCGTGAAGGGTCCGAGCTGGCCGACGTTGATGCCCTTGACCTGGAAGAGTTGCAGGTTTTGGTCCACCTGCTTGAGCGCCGAGACGAACGCTGGCGTGCCGAAGGGGTGCAGGATCGTCAGGGATTCCTGCTCCGTGATGGCGTTGCGTTCGAGCAAGTAGTCGATGCCGTCGCTGACGATGTCCTCGCCGATTACGTAATCGGCGAAACGACGCACGCGCGTGCCGGTCGCATCTTGGTCGAAAATGTCCACCAGTCGTCCCCACTCCATGCGCAGGAGTTTGAGGTCACTGGCGCCCCCACCCGCGTGCGCCGATACGACGAAGTTCAAGCCGGTTGCGGGATTGGCAACCACGGCCCCCACTTGGCCGGAAGGCCCGCCGCTGGATCCGCCCCCACCCGAGCAAGCCGCCACCAACAGCCCAAGTGAGGCGGCGACGATGGACGAGGCGGGGAAAAACCTTCGGCGGAGGCGAGGCGGTTGGGCTTGGCAGGGGCGCATGTTCAATTTTTTGGAAGTCTAGCGGTTGTGGCGAGCGCGCAGCTCGAGACGCTGCGCAGGTTGGCCGGACGTAAAAGGACCAAAGCCCTTAGGCCGGCGGATGGGATGAGGTGACAACTCGGTCAAAAAAACTGCCCACGCCCGGGGCCTGGAACTTGCTGCTCGACTTCGCCACCGGACCGGAGGCATCAGCGATGCCATCCACGTCGCAGGCGACTGCAAACAAGGGTATTCGCGGCGCCCCCGCCGGGTCAAGAAATGGCCCGCGGGAGCCCCGCGTGCGCGGCTGTTCCGCGGCGACCGCCGAGGCAAGGACTTGCGAATAGGCATGAGGGCGCAGCTCCGGGGGGCGCCGTTCTTTCGATTTTGGATTCGAAAGAGCGGTTACCCACCGGCTGGAGGCCGAGGAGTCAAACTCCGTGCCAGGCGCGAGCGATGGCTGAGAAATGGCCCTCGGCCCTGCCCATTTGCGCGTCGTGCCTTGGGTACTGCCCGCTTGGAGGCTGCCGCCGCGGGGTCGGCCCCTGCCTTCCTCCGACACCCAGGCCCGCCGCTGCCCGGCAGCCGTCCTGGGGCGTGCGATTCCGCACGGCATGGGGCGCGCAGGCTGCGCACCGGCCGACAACGCCCAGGGACCCCGCGGCCGACCGGACTAGACCAGCTCGGTCGCCTGCCCGGCGGGCCGAAAACCCAGCGCCTGGGCTTGGGCGGCGGACTCGAAAAACACCAAGTGATCCGGACGTATGCGCCGCACCAAGCTGGAATCCGCTTCGTGAAAGTGCAGCGTCGTCGAACAGCCTACGAGCGGGGCTGCAATGGCCGCATCGCAGTAGCCGCAAGAGGCGCGCACCGGCAGCCGCGAAGCCAAACGGTAGCGCGGCAAGACGTGGCGCATCTCCGTGCGCGAAATGCACGTTGGATTGGGACAGGGATTGGAACCGACCGTCACTGCGTGGGAGCGCACGTCCGCGGGCGCGCTGGCCGTGCCCATGTCGATGCGCCCCAACAGAAACGCCAGGATCGCCATGCGCATGGGAACGCCGCGCCCAGCTTGCTTGAAATAGACGCTGCGTGGATCTTGGTCGATGTCGCCGGAGATCTCGTCGCGGCGCGGCAAGGGATGCATGACCACCGCGTTGCGCAGCGGATCGGCGGCCAGGCGTTGCTTGTCCAGATGCACGAATCCCGTGCGCGCCATTTCCTCCTTGGAATAGCGCTCGGTCTGCGGCCGGGTCACGTACAGGGCATCCACCTTGAGCAACTCCGGCCGCACACCTGCTTCGCCGGTGAACAGACTCAACTGGTGCGGCTTTTGTGGCGTCAAGTAGACCGCGTCGGAGGCCGAAGCCAAATCTCCCAGCCGGCTCACATCGGCGCGCACGGGTTCGACCCCGAATTCGTCGCGCAGGCGCGTGACGACGTACTCCGGCATTTCGAATCCGGGATGCGGCACGCACACGATGTTGGCGCCAAAGCGAGCGAGCGCGAACACGAACGAGTGGATCGTGCGGCTGTAGCGCAGGTCTCCCGAGAGCACGATGTCCAGCCCTTCGAGTTTGCCGCACTCCAGCCACAGCGTGTACAGATCGCACAGCGTTTGGGTCGGGTGCTCGTGGCTACCGTCGCCGGCGTTGATGACCGGCACCGGCGCGTACTGCGCCGCCAGCCGTGCGGCGCCCTCGCTGCTGTGGCGCAGGATGATCACGTCGGCGTAGCTAGAACCCACGACCCGCACCGTGTCGGCCAAGGACTCGCCTTTCGAGGCCGAGGAGGAACTCATCTCCGCGGCCGAGAGCACGCCCCCACCGAGGCGCAGCATGGCCGACTCGAAGGAAAGCCGGGTGCGCGTGGACGGTTCGTAGAACAGGCTGGCGGAAATCAGGCCCGGACACTGGTGCGACCAGCCGCGCAAATCTTGGGCGAAGGCCTGGGCGTGGCGAAAAAGGCCCTGGATCTCGGCTAGCGAGAGGTCGTCGATCGACACCAGGTGACGCGGGGCTGACATCCAAAGTGGGGCGCGGTCGAGAGGCTTGGCGCGCGGTCGCACCGACATCCACCAAGCGCATGACTGTAGGGCGCGAACCTGGACCTAGCAACTATGGTCCCGCGGGCACCGCGAGCCACGCGCCCAGGACAGGCCTGCGAGCGTCCCTGGCCTTCTCGCCCACGAGTCCTTCGAGTTGCCGGATCTGTTCGTCTTCGAAAGGCACGCCCTGGCCTTGGGTCCAAAGTGTCGGCTGGAGCTGCAGCCCGGCTGCGATCAACTCCTGGACCCGCTGGGCCGCGGCTTGTGCGCGCTGCGGGACGCTGATGCCTTGTTCGGGCCACGCGCGCTCCTCGCCGGCGTCCGCGTGCGTGCGGATCACGCGCCAGTTGGCGCCGCGCTGCGCGCCCGGCGGCAAGACTCGTTCGGCATCCGCGCCTAGAGGTACGAGCCAGAGCACCAAATCGGCTCGCTCCACGAACTCCAGGGCCGCGCGAATCCCCGCCCGTTCAACGGCATCGATCGCGCGCGCGGGAACCGGGCTGGGATCCAGAGGGCGCAGGCCGGCGCTGTCCCACAAGTCGATCACGAAGCCGCCCAGCCTGACGCTCTCGCGCACTAGATCACGCGTGGTACCGGGCGTTTGGTGGGCGATCACGCGCCTGCGGCCGACCATCAAGTTGAACAGCGTCGACTTGCCTGCGTTGACCGGCCCGGCGAGCAGCACCTGCGCAGGACGCAGCGCAAGACGCGCGCCAAGGGCGCGCTCCAGCAATTGCTCCAGCTGCACGTCCTGCTGCGTGCCGGTCTTGGCCAGCAGGGATTGGATTTCGCGCCGCAGCGCGCCCTGAGCTTGGTCGAGCAAGATGCGCGCCCCCAGCTCACCTTGGCAGCGCGCCAGCGCCCAAATCGCGCGCGCTTCCAAATTCTGATCGCTTCCCCGTGCGCCAGTGTGGGCGCCCATGTGCTCGTCGGTGCGCGCGCCAACCAGCGCGCAGCTGGCCAAGATTTCCTCGACCAACAATGGATTGCCGTGCACGTGGAGTTCCAGGTGCGATGGAGAGCGCACGACGAGCAACGCTTCGTCGCAGCTGGAGCCGGCTAGGTACACGCGCACGAGCCCAAGGCCGGGCCGCGCCGCCGCGGCCGACGGGCACAGCTGGGCCAAGACCCGCGGCGCATCGGGCCCAAGGAACTCGAGCACGCTCACCGCGCCCGTGCCGGGCGGCGTCACACAACGCACGCGCACGTCGAGCCTGCCGGCCACGGGCTGCCGGTCCACTAGGGCACCGCAGCGGTGCGTCCCGCGGGACCAAGGCCCAGGAAGATTCCGCGCAAAACCAAGTTCGGATCGACGAGCAGCGGCGTTCCTTGGATCGGCTCCGGTTCGAGCAAGAACGCGCGCGCGCCGCCGGTGAGGACCCAATCGGCGCTGGAAATCCCGCTGGCCTTGGCCACTTGCACCAGCAGTTCGCGGGCGCTGCCGCGCAGGCCGTGGACCAGGCCGGCTTCCAGGGCGGACTTCGTGCGCCGCCCCAGCGCCGGCGCGCCCGGCCGCGGATGCAGGTCCATGTCCAGGCGCGCGGTGCCGCGACGCAGGGCCTCCATCCATAGGGCCGGTCCCAGGGCGATCGCGCCGCCCAAGAACCGCGGCCGCGCCGTTTCGCTGCCGCCGCGTTTGGAGGCCAGCGGCGGCGCTACGGCGTCGACGGTCAAGGCCGTGCCCAGATTCACGACCAAGCACGCGCGCTGCACCCAGGTGAAAGCCGCGCGCGCGGCGAACAAACGATCCGGCCCGACCGAGTGCGCGTCCTCGAGCTCCAATGTCAGGCCCGCGTCGGGAGTCGACGCGGCCGGCCAGTCCGCGCGCTCCAAGGCGCGCTGCACGCCTTGCTCGAGCGCCTTCGATGCAACGCTGGACCAGCCCACCCTGCGCGCCAAGGGCCACCCGGCCAAAGCGCGCGCGAGGTCTTGCTCCAAGGCAAAGACGTCACGGCCGCGGTGTTCCACGCTCAAACTTTGGACCAGCTCGCCGCCGTCGGTCCACAGCGCCAACTTGCAGGCCGAATTGCCCAGATCCACGGCGAGCAGCAACTCGTTCAAAGGTGCGGTCGTGCTCATGCCCCCTGGCGCGCGCCGGCTTGCAGCGCCGCTAGCGCTATTTCTTGGGCGACTTGTAGGTGTAAGTCTTGGTCAAACCCTTGTTGACCACTTCCACGACCCACACGTCGTACTTGTCTTTGTTGTTCTTGACGAAGCTGATCGCTTCTTGCTGGCTCGTGACCGGGTGGCCGTTGATACTCTTGACCACGTCGCCCGCCTTGGCCCCGTGCATTTCGGCCTTGGAGCCCGGCTTGACTTCCTTGAATTCGATCCCGTCGTACTTGCCCTTGGAGTCCCGGTGGCGTTCCAAGCGCACGTCGTTGGCCAGCACGTCCGAGTAGTTGGTCTCGAAGTACTCGGCGTCGCGCAGGCCCACTTGCCACACGCCCGGCCGCTGCAGCACGGTTTGCTCGGGTACGGTCGCGGCACCTTGGGTGTAGCGCACGCCTTGCGGCCGAGTGCCGGCCAGGATTTGTGACGGGTCGCCGCCGGCGACGATGCCCAGGCCCAGGCTGAGCGGATCAGGAACGAGTTCCTCGCTCGCGCGCTGGGAGTCCGAAAAAGCGAATACGACGCGCGCGGGTTCGATGGCAGAAACACGAATGTGGTCCAGCGGCGCATCCAAGTTGTCGCCCACCTTCTTGAGCGCGTTGCCGCCGGCCGCTACGACCGCGGGATCGCTCACCCGGGCAGCGTCCTTGTAGTGCAGCACGACGCGGCTCTCGCCGGGAGCATCGGTGTCGCACTGGATCCACACCAGGCGCAGCAGCGCCTCCACGGGTTGCACGTTGCTCGCCGGAGCGGCGGCCACGGGCTGGACCTGTTCCACCACGGCGGGTTTCTCGCGGCCGGTCCAGTTGTGCTTGATCAAGGCGCGGTCGACGTCCGGGAAAGGCACGATCTGCTGCACGGCCTCGACGACTTCGGGGACCTTGTTGAGCACGTCCTGGACGCGCTTTTCGTCCGGAGGCTGCCAGATCTTGGGCCGAACCTTGACCACGAAGTGGCCCACATAGCCCGCCAACCCGGCCCCCAGGAGGGCCGTCGCGGTCCAGGCAAAGAGCTTGGCTTGTACGGTGTTCACGTCGACTGCAAAAAGGGCTGGTGCCAGCCCGCTCTGGCGCGCCACGCTTGGGCGTGGAGCGATAGTACTCTGCCGGACGCGGCTCCTACCATGGCTGGACCGTTTCCTTGAAGCTTTGGCAGCGAGCGCGCTAGGCCAGCCCCTAAAGGACGCACGCCGGCGCGCGGGTCTTCCCGGGCGGACGTTTTTTTAGGGCGCGAGAGCCGCTCGCCCCCCCCGAACGCCCCCTAGAACGAGGGGACAGGGGCCAAGAGGTATCAGCGTCCCGCGCCCGGGGTGTTGCTGCGCCCGCCCGAGGTGATGCCGCGCAGCGCCAGGACCAGCTCTTCCGGTCGATCCGAGGCCGCCAAGGCGTCCTTGAGATCGATCAACCGATCCTGCACCAAGCGCTTCAGCGATTGGTTGAAGGAAATCATGCCCGGCGTGGTTCCCGATTCGATGCAGCGCATGATCTCGCCCGTTTCGCCTTGCTCCAGCAGCTCGCGCACGCGCGGGGTCTGCACCAGCAACTCACAGGCCGGCACCATGCCCTGTCCGTTCGCCCGAGGAATCAAGCGTTGGGACAACACGCCCGCCAAGTTGTCGGCCAGGCGCATGCGCACCTGCTGGTGCTGCTCGGCGGGGTAGAAGCCCAGGATGCGGTCCAGAGTCTGGGCGGCATTGACCGTGTGCATGGTCGAAAGCACGTAGTGCCCGGTTTCACCCGCGTCGAGCGCCGCAGTAACGGTGTCCCGGTCGCGCATTTCGCCGATCAAGATCACGTCGGGACTTTGGCGCAAGGCGTGGCGCAAGCCGTCGTGGAAACCAGGGCAATCGATGCCGATTTCGCGCTGACTGATGACGCAGCGACGCTCGGTGAACAGCACCTCGATCGGATCCTCGAGCGTGATGATGTGGCGTTCGGCGCTGAGATTCATGTACTGAATCATGGCCGACAGCGTGGTCGACTTGCCCGAGCCGGCAATTCCCGTGACCAGCAGCAAGCCGCGTTTCTTCAGCGCCAAGCGCTGCAGATCCGCCGTGGGAAGTTCGAGATTCTCCAGTTGCGGCGCCTGATCGGAAACGCGCCGGAGCACCAAGGCGGGCTCGCCCATCTGCTTGTAGGCATTCAGGCGGAATCGCCCCAGGCCGTCCAGGTGCAAGGCCACGTCGACCGAACCGGACTCTTTCCAGTGGCTGATGCGTTCGGGTCCGATGACCCATTCCAGCACTTCCAACAAAGGGCCCGCGGCTGGCACGCGCCCAGGC
>JAKFYL010000223.1 GCA_021730845.1 Planctomycetota bacterium
GGTCTTGGGGCTGTGCCTGCCTGTCCGCGTTGCGCGCCTGTGCGCCGCCGACAGCGCGCAGCAAACGCTCGAAGCTGTGGCCGCTCCACAGCTTGGGCGCTCCCACGGTCACATTGACCTCGACCGAGCGGAAGGCGCGCGCGTGCGTCAAGCGCAAGGCGTGCGCAGCTGGGATGCCGATGAAGCCTCTTGGGGCCACGCGCTCGACGCAGGCCAGCAAGTTGGTTTTGCCCATGCCCGGGTCGATGGCGACGGGGACGGCGCCCAAGCGGAATAGGGCGTACAAGATCGCGATCCAATTGCGTCCGGGGCGCACGAAGACGCACACCAAGTCGCCGCGGCAGATTCCTGCGCGCTCCAAGCCAGCTGCTGCGCGCGCCACCATCGCAGCCAATTCATCCGCTCGCGTCGCCTGCCAGCCGCTGCGCACCGGTTCCCAAACAGCCACTTGGTTCGGCGCGGCGCGCGCGAATTCCAAAGCTAGGTCGCCGAGCTGGGCGTCCTCCAGGCGCGGGCTCATGCGTGGATGGCGCGCGGTGACAAGACGTCCGCGCGGCGCCCGGCCAAGAATTCTTCCATGGCGCCAAGGACGCTGCCCGGTTCGTCCTCGATGACCCAATGGCCTGCATCCTCGAGCGGCACGCTGCACACGTTCGGCAAGCGCTGCTCGAATTGCCGGCGAAACTGGGGTGTGAAGCACCAGTCGCGTTCGCCCCAGGCAAGGAGCCAGGGCAAATGCGCCAGGCGCTGGAGTCCCTGCTCGACCTCGCGCAAGGCTGCCCAGGAAGGATGCCCGGACTCGAGCGGAATGTCTTCGACGAAGCGCTGGATTGCGATGCGGCCTTTCCAATCGGCGTAGGGCGCGAGCATGGCCTTGCGTTCCTCGAACCGCAAACGCCCTGGATGCTGCATGGCCGTGGCCAGCGCCGCCAGTGCGAACGCATTCAATCCGCGCACCATGAGCGGGCCAAGCAAGGGGATGCGGCAGGCGCGGATGCGCAGCGGCACGCGCGCGCCGGCGAAAGTCGCCGGGAAAGCTGCGGTGTTCATAGCCACGACACGGGCAAAACGCCCGGGTTCGCGCACGGCCGCGCCCAGGCCAATGGCTCCGCCCCAATCGTGCACCACGAGTGTGACGCGGCGCAAATCGAGGGCTGCTACGAAGCGCGTCAAGTTGTCGCGGTGACTCGCCAGATGGTAGTCGAAGTCTTGCGGCTGGTCGGACATGCCGCAGCCCAAGTGATCGATGGCGAGCACGCGGTGCACGGGCGCAAAGCGCGCCAGGGCGCGGCGCCACAGAAACGACCACGTGGGATTGCCGTGCACGAACAAGATGGGGTCAGCGTCGCGAGGACCTTCGTCCACGTAGTGCTGCAAACCATGGGGCGTTTCGATCCAGTGGGAAGTCGCTGGATAGCCGCCGGCGGCCAGCACCGCTTGGCGGATGCGGGAAAAGCGCTGCTCCCGAGCGTTCATGGCTGCTTGCGCTCGGCGGTCGGGCACGCCGGAAGTAGGCGCCACTCGATGGGCTGCTCGGGCCTGTGTTCCAAAGCGATGGCTGCGGTGTGCCCTGCTAGGTGCGCGATCTCCACCCACAGGACGTAGCCGGGGACTTGTACTTCCCACGCATGCTCCAGGCAGTGCGAGCGAATGCGGCAGTGCGAGAGTCCCTGCAATCCGCTGCCCGTCCACTTGAGCGCCGCCTCCTTGGCGGTCCAGGCCACCAGGAAGGCATCGGCTTGTTCGCCGGCGCCCAACAGGGCGCGCTCGTCCGAATCGAGCACCAGTTCGCCGGCGCGCGAGTGGCGCGGCCGCTCGATGTCGATCCCGACGCGCTGCGGCGCCACGACGGCCGCCGCCAATGCTCGGCTGTGGGCCAAAGACCAATGCCAAGCTCCAAACGGCAGCGGGGCGCCGCGTTCGTCCAGTGCCGGGTCGAGCGCCTTCAGGCCCTGGGCGGACGCCGAAACGGCCAGTGCCCAATGCGCCGCGCGGCGTTGTTCCGCGAGGCGCGAGTTTCGGCCCGCGCGCTGCACTGCGGGAGCGCCAAGCACCGGCGCCAGCGCGGCGACGATGGGGGCCGCGCCAAGCGCTGCGCTCGAAGCGCCGGCCGCATGCGTACTGGAGCGATCGAGCCTTGTGTTCACGGCCCTTGGCCGGCGCGGGAAAAGCGCGCCACGATTTCCTTGTCGAAGAAGTTGCGCCCCATCCCAGCATCCACCACCAGCCCTTGGGCGTTGATTCCGGAGGACAACGGCGAGAGCAAGAAGGCAACCACCTGGGCTACTTCGGCGGTTTGCAAAGCCCGATGGCGCAAAGTCGCTGCCTCGGCGAATTGGTAGTTGTCCAAGTAGCCGGGAATGCCGGCCGATGCAGACGTCTTCAAGGGCCCAGCTTTGACCGCGTTCACGCGCACTCCGTGCGTTGCCAGGCTCTTGGCCAGAAACACCACGCTGGTATCCAGTGCCGCCTTGATCGGGGCCATGTAGCCGTAGCTCTCGGCCGCTAGGTGCGTGTCCGAAATCGACAGCGTCACCACCGAGGCATCCTTGGCCAAGCACGGCACGAGTGCGTTCGTCATGGCCGTCAAGGAAAAGCACGAGACGTCGACCGCGGCCAAGAAATCCTCGCGCGCGGTGGCGTGGAACGGCAGCGGGCCGCGTTCGTAGTTGGCGAATGCAATCGAATGCACGAAGCCATGCAAGGCCGTACACGGCGTGGGGAGCCCAGCTAGCAGTCTGGGCAAGGCCTCGATCTGGGGGGGCTCGCGCACGTCGCAAACCAGTATGTCGCGCGAGCTCTCCGTGTTCGCGAAGAGTTGGCGCACATCGGCGGCGAGAGCATCGTCGCGCACTACGTGCACGACGCGGGCGCCGTTCTCGGCCAGGATGCGGTCGACCGCGAACGCGACGCTCTTCTTGTTGGCCACGCCGGCCACGAGCACGCTTCGCCCTTCCAGTAGCAGACCCGCCATGGCTAGTTCGGTAAGAGCGGCACATGCGCGCGCGCCACGGTGAACTCGATGTGCGCCACGCGCGCTTTGTTGCATACGACGTGCGCTCCCAAACGGCGCGCAATGCCGGCCTGTTCGAGCAGGCGCACGCTGGTGGTCAAGGTCTCGCCCGGGCTCACCATGCGCCGAAAACGCGCCAAGGAAATCTGGGTCAATACTGGCGCCTGGTCCTTTTCCACTTGCGTGGCTCCGGCTGCTTGCAAGGCCAGCAGCAGGGCGCCGCTTTGGATGGCGTGCTCGCAGATGAGCACGCCCGGCAGCACGGGATGGCCCGGGTAGTGCCCGCGGAAGCATTCCAAGTCCTGGCGCACCAGCCAGGAGGTTTCAACGTGTTCCTTGCCGCGCGCGAGGATGCGGTCGACGAACAGGAACGGCGGCCGGTGGGGCAAGAGCTGCAGGATCTCGTCCATGACTAGAGTCCTCCCGCAACTTCGAGCGTCGTACCAGTGATGTAGCTGGCTTCGCGGCTGGCCAAACAACGCACGGCGAAGGCCACTTCCTCGGGGCGCGCAAAACGCTGCAGCGGCACCGAACGCTGGTGCTCTTGGCGCACCTTGTCGGGCAGATCCGCCAACATGTCGGTCTCCACGAAACCGGGGGAAACACAGTTGACCGTGATGCCGCGTTTGGCCACTTCGCGCGCTAGAGAGCGCATCAAGCCCACTTGCCCGGCCTTGGAGGCGGAGTAGTTGGTCTGGCCTTCGAAACCGTGTTGGCCGGCCGGCGACGTGAGGAACACGATGCGTCCGTAGCGGCTAGGCAACATGTTCAGTACCGCGTGCTTGGCCATCAAGAAACTGCCCGTGAGGTTGGTGGACAGCACCCGGTTCCAGTCCTCCAGGGGCATCATGGCCAGCACGCCGTCCTTGCGGATGCCGGAGTTCGCGACCAGAATCTGCACGCCGGCGGGGACTTGCTGCTCGAACTCGCCCCAAAATCGCGCCACGTCCTCGGCCGAGGTCACATCGCAGCGCTGCACGCAAAGGCGCGTGCCAAAGCGCGCGCCCGCGTCATCGAGCGCATCGGCAGCCGCTTGGTTGGCATGCCACAGCGCAAACACCCGTGCGCCACGTTCGAGCAAGTCCAGGGCAATAGCGCGACCTATGCCGCGCGTCCCTCCGCTGATCACGGCTGTTTGGTTGGCGAATTCCGTGTTCATGCTTTGGGTACGAGGCTAGGGGAGAGTTGGGCGGCCATCCAGGCGTCGACCTTGTTGGCGGTGATGACGCCGTAGTTCGCGGCGCCCAGCCAGCCCGACATGATGATGCCAACCGAACCGGCGTGGTACAGCCCTTCGATCTGGCTCGACAGTTCCAAGCTGTAGCGCAAGCCTTCGAACTTGGTGCCGAATGAGGCCCCCTGCCAATGCTGGGTGTAGAAAGCGAACGTGCGCGGGGTCGAAGCTTCGACGTGCTCGAGCTTCGACCGGATGCCCGGCGCGTAGCGTTCCAGGCCCGCCAAGGCTTCCTCGCACAGGCGGGCTTTTTCGCGCAGGTAGGCGCTCGCGTCTAGATTCGCCCAATCGGCGAAATGCGCATTGGTCGAGCACACCACGGCGTAGCGGCCCGACTCGGGCCGGGTCTTGGGGTAGTAAAAGGAAAACGTGCGGCTTTGGCCGCGGAAATCGCACAGCGAGTCGGCGTCGAATGCCTCGCGTGTGGAGGTGAACAAGAGATCCGTGTTGCCGGCCAGCGTCTGACCGCGTGCAAGCCCCATGTACACCTGGCAACTGGAATTGTTCAGACGCACGGCCTGGACTCCGGCAACGAAATCCCTGTCGAAGTGCCGCTCGCCGACCATGGACAGCACGGTGTGTTTCAAGTTGGCGTTCGAGACCACGGCGCCGGCCTCCAGGAAGCGCCCCAGGACCTGCACGCCCCGCACGCGGCCGCGCTCGACGGCGATGGACTCGACGGCCGCGTCGCTGAAGATCTCGACGCCATTGCGCTCGAGTTCGGCGCGCATTTCGCGCACGAGCAGGTCGGTACCGCCGGAAAAGGTGTACACGCCCTGGCTCATGAAGTTGGAAAACACGATGCCAAAGGCAATCGCGGGATCCTTCATGTTGGAGCCGTTGGCGTAGGCAATCGGCTCGAGCAACAAACGGTGCACGTCGCCGCGGCCGGGGAAGTGTTGCTCGAACAAGTCGCCGACCGTGGCTCCCGGGTCGTCGTAGAAATTCATGCCCGCCAAGTGGGCGAAGAACTGATCCACGCGCGCGCGTTCGATGCCGAACACCTCGACCAGCTTGTTCGAGAAATCCGCGCGCGTGAACTCGGTCTCGAAGGAAAACTGGGGGTTGTCGAAACGAATGCCGTCCAGGCGCACGATGCGCTCGGAAATCGTTCGGTTCCAGTGTCGCCGGCAAGTCTTGATCATGCCCACGGGAAAGCCGTGCAGCGACACGTCGAAGACATGGCCGCCCTTGCGCTTGAACCAGGTGGCCATGCCGCCCAGGTTGTAGTGCTGCTCCAAGAGGGCTATGCGCCGGCCGAGCTTCGCCAGCACGTTGGCCGCCGTGAGTCCCGCCAGGCCGCTGCCGATCACGATCACGTCGTAGCGCGACTTGACCTGCGCCAGAGGGTCGCGGGTCAGCGGGCGCTTGCCGTCGCTCGAGCCCTTGTAATAGCGACGATCGATCATGGGCTGGTGCTGAGGCTAGGCGCCACGACCATGCGATTGGCTTGCAGTATGCCGCCGAGCATGGCACCGACGATGCCGACGTAGCCCTGGTCGGTGCCGATCAGCCCCAGGCCGTGGATGCCCGTGGCGCCTTCGGGTAGTTTGCGCGGCGCTCCGTACACCGCGCCGTTGTCATGGAACGAAAAGCGCGCAATCGTGCGCGGCGTGAAGGCATCGCTCCACACCGAATGCGGCCTGGGATCGAAGGCAAAGCGCGCGGCGCTGGTCAGGGCGCGCTCGATGCTGGCGGCCTTGAGCCCAGAATAATCGGTATCCGTGGCGCCAAAAAAAACGCGTGGATCGGCGAGCACGGTCGTGCGCAGCACGCCTTCGGCCGGATCCTGCTGGCCGGCGTAGTTGCCGGGCGCGCACAAGACGCCCGAGCGCGGATCGATGGCGCCCTGCTGTTCGTTCGGCCGCGCGTATTCGAAGGTGTCTCCGTCGTTGAAGAATGTCACTGCCGCATCGAGGCCCAGTTCCGCCGGTTGGCGGAGCAGCACGTGGTAGATCTCCACGAAACTCAGTTCGCTGGGCGCGGGCGGCCGGGGTTCAAGCGCCGGGCACAGGCGCGCCGTCTCGCACCAGCCGGCCGAGGACAACACAGCGTCCGCGCTCCAGAGGGCGCCGTTTTCCAGTTGCACACCGCGAACGCGGCCCTGTTCTTCCAGGATGCGCTGCACGCCGCACTGCAAGAACAATTGCACGCCTTCCTGGCGCATCCGCTCGAGCAAAGCATCCAGAAGGGTTTTCACGCCGCCGCGTGGGCGCGCGAAACCTTCCAGGAACAAGCTGCGAAATAGCACTGCGAAATGGCCGAACTCCAGGTCGTTCTCGCTGGGGCTGCCGTAGTAGCACACAGGCAGGAGCAGCATTTCTTCTAAGAGCGGCTCGGCGAGCTGTGCGCGCAACTGGCGGCGCGCCGAATCGTGCACCCCGCCTGCCTGCTCGTAGCTGGGCAAGGCAGCCAGGAAGCGTTCAAAGCGCGCGCGCGCACTGGGAAACAGGCGCGCAACCTCCTCGCGCAGCATGGCGCCCTGGTTGGCGAAACGCAGCGCCACGAGCGAGCCATCGACGCGAAACACGGATTGGGAATAGGACTGCTCTCCAAGCTCGAGTTGCGCGCGATCCAGGCGCAGTTGGCGCAGGACGCGCGCCAGCGGAGTACCTGTGGTTCCCGCCGGAACGAAATTGGTCAGCGCGTGCAGCCCGACGTCGATGCGGCGCCCGGCGCGCTTGTAGAAGGAGTTCAGGCCACCCCACAGACTGTGCTTTTCTAGCAAAGCGACCCTCCGGCCGGCTTGCGCGATGCGCAACGCCGCGGCCATGCCGCTGGGGCCCGCGCCGATCACGATGGCATCGAAACGTTCGGAGGCCGTGCCCGCAACGCGCCGCGCCAAGGAAATGGCGGGCGCGCGCCGCGCTGCACCGGCTTGGGAGGCCTCGAGCACGCTGTGGGCCTGGCTGGAAATCAGGCCATCTTGCTGGTGGCGAGCTGCTTGGACGCGAGTTTGGGCGCCAAGTAGTCCACACAACCCTGCAGCGTGGCCAAGTTCGGGTAATCGGCTTCCGGCACTTGCACGCCGTAGCGCTTGCGCAGCTCCATCACGATGTCCAAGAAGTCCATCGAATCGAGTTCGATTTGCTCGCGCAGCTTGACATCCAGCACCAGGCCGGAGAGGTCTTCGTCGGGAGCGATGGAAGCGATGATGTCCTTGATTGCGAGGACGATCTCGTCGTTCGTCATGGCGGTAGAGAAATGGCGTTGGGTTGGTTAATGGGTAGGTCGTCTTACGACGACGGCGGAATTGATGCCCAGCATGCCGAAGGACATGTTCAGGACCCGGTCCAGGCGCGCCGGGCGAGTCGGTTCGTTCAAGGTCAGATTGCGCACTTCGCAGGCCGGATCGAGGTGCTCGACGTTGATGGTGGGATGCACCAAACCGTCGCTGAAACTGGGCAGGTTGCCCGCCAATTCGATGGCGCCCGCGGCGCCCATGGCGTGGCCAATGAAGCTCTTGGTGTTGTTGACGAAAGTGCCCGCGCTATTTCCGAATACGCGCCGCACGGCTTCGCATTCGATTTCGTCGCCCTGGGGCGTGGAGGTAGCGTGGGTGCTCACCAGGTGGATTTCCTCGGCGGACAGGCACGCATGCGCTAGTGCTCCGCGGATGCAGGCTTCCTGGCCGGCGACTTGGGGCAAGACGAAATCGGCGGCGTCGGAATTGACGTGGTAGCCCTCGATTTCGGCCAGGATGCGCGCGCCGCGGGCCTGTGCGTCGCTGAGGCGTTCGAGCGTGTACAGGCAGCCACCCTCGCTGACCACGATGCCGTTGCGGTCCTTGTCGAAGGGCCGCGAAGCCTTGGTCGGGTCCGCGTGCTGGGCCAGCGCGCCCTGAGCTTTGAAGCTGGCGAAGATGCCGAAGGTGTGGATCGATTCCGAAACACCGCCGCCCAGCGCCACGTCGACCAGGCCCAGTTGCAGCATTTGCATGCCGTGGATCAAACCCAGATTGCCTGCCGCGCAAGCGCCGCCCAGGCAGTAGGCCGGACCCGTGATGCACAGGTTCAAGGTCACTTCTCCGGCCGGGTTGTTGGCCACCGTGCGCGGATTGTGGTGGTGCGACCAAAACGACAAATCGAAACCGAACTGCGCCACTTCGTGGATCTGGTTCTCGGTTTCCACGTTGCCGTGCTCGGTCGTGCCGATGTAGACGCCGACGCGCTCGCGCGCGCGGGCGGCCAGGTCGATCCCGGCATCGCGCAGGGCTTCGTTGGCGCACCAAATGGCGATCGCTCCGGCCCTGGTACCGCGCCGGGCCTCTTTCTTCTTCTGGTACTTGAGCCCGTCGAAACGGCACACGCCAGCCAGCGTTTGACCCACATGGCGGATTTCGTAGCGTTCGACTCCCGAGCGTCCGGCCAGCAGCGCGCCGCGCAGCGAAGCTAGATCGTCTCCCAGGGGACTTGTCAGTCCCACGCCGGTGATGACCACGCGCGGCAGGCTAACCACGCTTGATTTCTCCGGACTTGGATGCTTGCAGCCGCTCGCGCGCGGCAGCGCGCGCGGCTTTCGAACGCGGTGCGAGCACTGTGCGCGGCACGGCCATGCCCACTTTCAGCGCGGTCGAAACGGCGCGGTGGAGCAGGCTCTGGCTGTCGTCGAGAGCGTTGGCCACGGCGCCCACGACCAGTTGCATGACCGCTTCGGCGATCTCGCAGGTGGACAGGATCGAGCGCAGCGTGAACACGCGCGGATCGCGATCGCCGTAGCGTTCGGAGACGTAGGCCAGCGTGCGCGCCGCCATGGTGCGGAACTGCTGGAACGCGACCTGTTCCCGCCGGCGAATGACCGTGGCCACGATCGAAAGCGTGTTGTTGACCGGGGCGTGCAAGTGGCAGCGACGCGCGCTGTCGAATTCGCAGTGGATCGCGCCCCATTGCGCCAGCTCCCCCAGGGCCATGCTCGTCGCACCCGTGGACATGTCCAGGGCGCTGGAGATCTGGCGCGAGGACAGCGGGGCTCCGGCAAGCACGAGCAGACCCCAGATGCGGCCGTGCACGCGCTTGAAGCCGAAGGTCTTGAAGAACTGCTCGAAGGTCGGAAGCTGCGAGGCCAGCTCGGCGTCGAGCGTGAACGGCACGAGATCGTCCGCGCCCGGGGGCGCGGCCACATCTTCGCGCTCGGGGCGCGCGTTCCCTTGGGTGGGCTGGGACTTCATGGCTTTGGTGGAGGGCGGTAGGGGGGGAGCGCATCCCGGCCTGGTCTCAAGGCTTG
>JAKFYL010000476.1 GCA_021730845.1 Planctomycetota bacterium
GTGCTGTCCGAGAGCGCCGCCGATGCGCGCCTGTTTTGGGGCGCGAGCTTGGTGGCTCGAGGCGGCGAGGGAGCCAGTGAAGACGGTGCGCGGGCGCGCCTCTCGGCGCAGGCGGGCTCGTTCCTGTGTTGTTGGCGTTTGGAGGATTGGTCCGGGGCCGCGGAACACGCGCGCAACGTGCTGCTGGACTGGCGCCTGGGTCTGTGGAACGAGCGCGATTTCTCGCAGCAGTTCGGCAACTTCGATCCGGCCAAGGCCAGCGACCCGCAGGCTGACTTGGAGAGCGCCGAGCTGCAGGCCAAGGCCCTGCATGCTCACGAAGAGGGCGACCTCGAAGCCGCAGCGCTGTGGACCCAAAAGGCCAAGCAGCGCCTGGGTTTCAGCCGGCAGGCGGCCATGCGTCAACAAAGGCTCGAATCGCCAAGGTGAGATCGGGCACCTGGCGCGCTACACTCCTGCGCTCCACACCCATGAGCAAGCTCGCCATGCCCCCCGGGGCGATTGCCACTCTCGACGACGACATCGGGTTCGTTGCGCTGGTCGATCGCATGCAGCAGGACGGCGCGCTGAAGGTAGTCAACGCCGCGCGCATCAGCTACCAGAAGCAAAAACTCGGTTGGGACGCGGCCGATCGCAAACTAGCCAGCTTTCTGTGGGCCCACGGCCACACCTCGCCCTACCGTCATAGTTTCTACACGTTCCACTGGAAAGCGCCGCTATTCGTGTTTCGTCAGGCCTTCAAGTACCAAGTGGGCTCGGGCTGGCGCACTTGGGAAGTCGAAGGCGAAACCACCCGGCTGGAGGTGTTCGACATCATGTTCGACACCGACAAGGGTTGTTCTTGGAACGAAATCTCCGGGCGTTACGTGGAATGGGAGAACGAGTTCTACGTGCCCATGCGCATGCGCGCCAATCCACCCCACGGCAACAAGCAGGCATCGGTGGAATTGCCGGCCGCGTTCGACCACGCCAAGGAGCGCGAAGCCATGCGCGGCGAGTGCATGCAGGCCTACCAGCTGTACCAAGAGCGCATTCGCCGCGGGGTGGCCAAGGAAATCGCGCGCATGCTCCTGCCGCAAAACCTGTACTCGCAGGCCTATTGGACGGTTTCCTTGCAAGGCGTGATCCACTTCCTCGAGCAACGCCTCAAACCCGATGCGCAGTTCGAGATTCGGCGCTACGCCTTGGCGCTCCAGCGCCTGGTAGCCAGCGACTTGGAGCGCATGGGGCTGGCCGAGCTGGCGCCGGAGCTGGAACAAGACGCCGGCGCGTAGTTGGCCCGTCTCGGGCGGCGCCAGGCGTTGGCGCGGAAGGGGTCGGCGCTGATCTAGAGAATCGCAGAACCGCGGCGAGCGCAGCTGCGTTCTCTTGGTGGCGGCCTGGGGCGGCGGCGTCTTGGGTCTGGCAGGGCCTTGGGACTATGAGGAGGCTATGCTCGTACGTTGCATGTTTCGTCCGGCTCAATTCGTCGGTTCCGTGGCGCTCGTCGCCGGCCTAGGCCTGTCCCTGGTCAACCGTTCTTCCCATCCGAACCAGGACACGGCCGCGCTGCCCGGGCAGGCTCCGCTCAGCGAGGCCGAGCTCGCCTTGGAGCGGAGCTTTCGCGAACAGGGGCTGGAACTTTCCTTGCGCCAAGGGTTCGTGGCTTTTCCAGTTGCGGTGCAAGTGCGCGAGGACTTCTTGGAGTACGTGCTGGTGGGGCCGGCCGGAGCTGGACACGAAAGCATCTTCATGACCGAAGTCAAAGGCAGCTTGATCGCGGCAGCTCTGATCAGTTTGGGGGCCGAGGCCGGCGAAAACGCCTCCTGGACTTCCAAGGATCCGCGCCCCAGCGACGAGGAACTGGCGAGCGGCGTCAGTCCCTTCGACGTGACCTTGCCCAGCGGGACACCGCTGTACCTGTACGCTGCCTGGCGCACAGGCGACGAAGTGTATTGGTACCGCGTCGAAGACCTGGTGCGCGACTTGTCCACGGGGCGCTCCATGACGCGCCACGCGTTCACTTTTCTCGGATCCAAGTTCATTCCTGGAGGCAAGGACAAGGGCGAGGTCCTGGCCGCGGACGTGTACCAGAACTTGATCAACGTGTGCTTCTTTCGCGCCGGCGACACGCTGCTCACGGCGGCCGTTCCGCAGTGCGTGTTCCAGGACATTTGGACCGCCAACGCCTGGCTCTTGCCGCCTGCTGGGTCGGCGGTGACGTTTTTCATAGCGCGCGAACGGCAGGTCCATTTGCCGCCCGACTGGAAAGTCTCTGTCCCGGATTTGCAGGCGGCCAAGTAAGGAGCGGGCAGGGACCTTGGTTCTCACGCAGCACGATCGCGACCCCGCGACGCACTCGGTTGCGAGCTATGTCCGTCTGGCTCGCCGCTTTGCGCTGCTCGCCCTTGGCGCGCAGTGCGTGTGCCTTGCCATCGCAGCGGGCGCTCTAGCGGCAGCGGCCGCCGCCACCAGTGGCGCGGACATGGATCAGCCCAGCGCTTGGCTGGTGTGCTTGCTCGCGGCCGCCTGCAGCGCGGCGACTTGGTGGCTCGAAAAGCGACTGGATGCGAATGCGGTGGCGATGCGGCTAGACGCCATCGAATCCGCTGACACGCCCTGTGTCCAGGGTGAGGTGATCGCCGCCTTCGAGAGCGAACAAGCATCCGAGCCCGCGCCGGTGGCTCAACTATTGGCCGCTCGTGTGGCGTCGGCGCTGGCGCAACGACGCTGGCGGAGTTCCTTGATGCGGGTGTCGACGTGGATGCCGGCGCTGGCGCTCGTTGGCCTGGCACTCGCCGCCAATGTCCTGGAGACCACACGCACCGCGCGCTCGCGCTTGGAGCAGGCGATCTCGCGGGCCAGGTCCGTCGCCTCCGCGGCACTTGCGGACAACGCCGCCGCGAGCCAGACCCAACTCGAGGTGGCTCGAGCCGCCATGGATCTCGCTTCACGGGCGGAGCAACTCGCCCTGGATCCAGAGGCCTTGAAACGTGCGCCCCCGGTTGAGGTGGCTGCAGCGAAAGGCAAAGCTCGCGAGTTGGCCCGACTCTTGGACCAAGCGCGATCGGCCCTCGAGTCGCGCAGCGCCCAGCCGGATGGAGCGCGTCAGTTCCTGGACCAGGCCGAACGTCTCACCGCGTCGGGTCCGGGCCCGGCCGGTTCCGCCACGGACCGATTCCAGGCGCCTCCATCCAGCGATTCTCGCGCCAAGCCGCCGGCGAAGTTGGCCCCGGGCCAAGCCGACGACACAATGGCCGGCCCGCCCATGCAGGAAGCGTCCCGCACACAACCCGTCACCGAGCAGCAAAGCTTCGGCGCCGCCCAGCCGAGCGCGAACCTGACTGCTCCCTGGTGGCCGCAGCGCTTCGATGCAGTCGTGCGCAGCTTCGCACAAGCGACGCACAGCGCGCCCGACCCGGCGCAGTCGAAATCCCCCCAATGAGCAAGTCATCTCAAGCCGGCGCCGTTGCGCCCCGGCGCGTGGGTGTGTGGTTGATCGGCGCGCGCGGGGCGATTTCCTCCTGCGTGGCCTATGGCTTGGCGGGCATCCGCGAAGGTCTGCTGGAACCCGTTGGGCTGGTGAGCGAGCAATCCGTCTTCCGCCAGCTCCCGCTCGTGGATCTGGATGCGCTGGTGCTGGGCGGTTGCGACGTGTGCCGTCGGCCCATGACCCAGTCCGCCGGAGAGCTCGTACGCGGCCGGGTCTTGCCCGCGGATCTAGTGGCCGCCGTGTCCAGCCAGGCTGCTTCCTTCGAGGCGCGACTGCGCCCAGGACTCCTGGATCAAACCGATGTCGGCCTTGCCGATCTCGATCCCGAAGCCGCGCGTCTGGGAGCGTTGGGAGTGCGTCAGCAGATCGAACACGTGCAAAACGATTTGCGCGCGTTCCAAAGCGAACACCAACTCGAGCGCGTGATCGTCGTGCACTTGGCCAGCACGGAGATCCTGCACACGCCGAGCCCGGATTGGGAGGACCTCGGGCGCTTGGAACGCGCCCTCGACAGGGGCGTTAGCCAACCGGCTTCGGTGCTCTACGCCTATGCCGCCCTCTCGCAGGGGCACGCGTACATCAACTTCACGCCCAGCGCAGGCAGTGCGATCCCCGCGCTCATGCAACTCGCCCGGGAACGCACTGTGGCCCACTGCGGAAACGACGGCAAGACCGGCGAGACGCTGATCAAGACCGTGCTCGCGCCCATGTTCGTGGCGCGCAACCTGCGCGTGCTTTCCTGGCAGGGCTACAACATGCTCGGCAACCGCGATGGGGAGGTCCTGGCGGATCCCTTGCATCGCGAAGCGAAATTGCGCTCCAAGGGCGACGCGCTGCGCTCGATCCTCAAAGATCCCCGGTTGCACCACCAGGTTGCGATCGATTACGTGCCGTCCTTGCGCGATTGGAAAACGGCCTGGGATTTCGTGCACTTCGAGGGCTTCCTAGGCGCGCAAATGAGCTTGCAATTCACCTGGCAAGGCAGCGATTCGGCCTTGGCCGCGCCGCTGGTGCTGGATCTGGTGCGCTTCACGGAGCTGGCGCAGCGCCGTGGAGAAGGCGGAGTCATGCCGCACGTGGCGAGCTTCTTCAAAGCGCCCATGGGCGCAACCAGCCACGATTTCTACGAGCAGTACCGCATGCTGCTGGAATACGCCAGGCGTTAGAGCCAAGGCGTGTCGGTTGGCACTCCTCGGGGCGTCAAGGCCTAAGTCACTTTCCCCAAACGCCACCAGGAATTCTCGTATGGCACTCAGGCTCCACAGCGTTTCAGCCTTCCGGCTCGGGCAACGTTTTCTCGCCTTCTGCGTGCTCGCTCTCCTCGGCATTGCAATGGGACGATTGCAGGCCCAAAGCCAGTCGACCAGCGAGTTGCGTGAAGTCTTGGAGCAATTCAGCGCCGACCGCGAGGTGCTCGCGCGCCGCTACGATGCTTCCTTTTCCAGCGAACGAATGGCGCGCGTGCAGCGCTTCTTGGACGAGCAGCGCGCGCGCCTAGAAAGCGAAGCGCTCGCGCCGCGCAGCCTGGAAGGCGCCATCGACTGGACCTTGCTGTGGGATGAGCTAGAGCACCAAAGGCGCATACTGGCGCGCGAACGCCAGCGCCAGGAAGAGTTGGCCCCCTGGCTGCCATTCCGAGCCGAATTGGAGCAATTGCACGCTGCTCGCGGCCGCCACGCAGATGTAGATGGCGCCAAAGCCGCGGCGGGCATCGAACGCCTTCGCGACGGCGTGCTCGCCGTACGCGAGCAATTGGAAGCCAGCCTCAAAGACTCCAAAGGCAACAACTCTGTTTCTGGCGGTGAGTCCGCGGCTGCGGAAATCAAACTCGCACCCCCAAGTCCGCACCTAGGTTTGGCGGCCAGCCAGGCGGTAGCGGAAATGCGGCGCGTGCTCGACGACTGGTTCGATTACTACGACGGCTACCATCCCCTGTTCTCGTGGTGGTGCCGTGCTCCGATGCAGGGCGCGCGCGAGGCGCTCGAGTCCTACGAAAAAGTCCTGCGCGAAGAGGTCGCGGGCTTTCCCAAGCCCGGCGACGGAAAAAAGGGCGAAGTTCCGCCATCCGAGCCGATCGTGGGCGACCCTATCGGCCGCGCGGCGCTGCTCGAGGAACTCGAGCACGAGCGCGTCGCCTACTCGCCGGAGGAATTGATCGAGATCGCCAAGCGCGAACGCGATTGGTGCCATGCGCGTTTGCGCGAAGCGGCCGCGGACATGGGCCTGGGGGACGATTGGAAAGCAGCCCTGGAGCGGGTCAAGCAAAGCTACGTCGAACCGGGCATGCAGCCGCGCTTGATCCGCGAGTTGTCCGCGGAATCCGTGCAGTTCTTGCGCGAGCGCGACCTGATGGAGATTCCCGAGCTCGCCGACGAAGTCTGGCGCATGGAAATGATGAGCCCCACGATGCAGAAGGTGAATCCCTTCTTCACCGGCGGGGAAGTGATCAGCGTCTCGTTTCCGGACGACAGCATGGACCACGACGACAAGCTCATGAGCCTACGCGGCAACAACCGCCATTTTTCGCGCGCCGTGGTGCACCACGAACTGATCCCGGGGCACCACTTGCAGGGATTCATGACGCGGCGCTACATGCCGCATCGCCGGGCCTTCGGCACACCCTTTTGGACCGAGGGTTGGGCGCTGTACTGGGAGCTGCGCTTGTGGGATCTGGGATTTGCCAAGTCGCCTGAGGACCGCATCGGCATGCTGTTTTGGCGCATGCACCGCTGCGCGCGCATCGTGTTCTCCTTGAGCTTTCACACCGGCAAGATGACCGCACAAGAGTGCATCGACTATCTGGTCGACGAAGTGGGGCACGAACGCGCCAACGCCGAAGGCGAGGTGCGGCGCTCGTTCAATGGCAGCTACGATCCGCTGTATCAGGCCGCCTACTTGCTGGGCGGACTGCAGTTGATCGCGCTGCACAAGGAAGTCGTGGCCGCAGGAACCATGAGCGAACGCGCGTTTCACGACAGCATCCTGCGCGGCGGTGCGCTGCCCATCGACCTGGTGCGCGCGCGCGTACTCGGCCGCGCGCCGCAACTACGCTCGCGCTCGACCTGGCGCTTCGCGGACGGCTAGGCCGCCGGTTCGCCAGAAGCCAGCGCCTCGATGCGCACGATCACGGCGGCGGCGAGCGCATCGGCGCCGCGCAGTTCGAATTCTTCCGGGGCCTGCGCCCGGGCTCGCGACGGACACGCCCACAACAGGCCGCGCGCAGGCAACTCGAATGCCTGCTCCTCGCCGGGAATGCGCACCACGAGCGCCTGGGTTGGCGCGTACACCAGCGTGTGACCCAGTGCCAAAGGGGAGCGCGCGCTGCGCATTCCAAGGCGCACGGTCTCCATTTGCGCGCGCACACTCCGGGGCCGATACAAGAGATTGAGATCCTCGATCGGTCCCTGGGGCAAGAGCGCGGTCGTGACGAGGTCTCCGGGAAATTGGCAGGGTTCCAGCAACCGGGCGGCCTGGCGCGGCGCAGCTTGGCCATGTTCGAGCACGAGTCCCGCTCCTTCCACGACCACCAGCAGTCGCTCGTAGCCCGCGAAATCGGAAAAGGGCCCAGGTTCGCTCACACGTGCTTGGGCGAGGCGCCATTCGAAATCGCTGCGCGCCAATTCCGAGCCGGGAGGCCAGATGGCTAGCTCGCGCGTGGTTCCGCGGCCATTGCGCCAGGGCACGCGCCGGGCGGCTTCGGGAGCGATCAGACGCACTTCGCTGCGAGGAGTTGTCATGGCGCGGGCGCGCAGATTCTAGCGCCGCGGCGCGCGACTAGGCGTCTTGGCGTTCAGTCGGAGAAGCAACTGGTTTCGAACGAGACGATGCGCTCCAGCACCTCGTCCCACAGTTGGCGCGTGGACTTGCCCGCCTTGCGTGTGAGTTCGAAGCCGTGATTGGCGCCTTCCAGAACGCACAACTGGGCGCGTCCACCGTAGGTGACAAGGGCTTGTTGCAAGAGGGGCAGGGTGCAGAACTCGTCGCGCGTGCCTTGCAGGAAC
Organism: Planctomycetota bacterium; assembly: GCA_021730845.1. Lineage (GTDB taxonomy): Bacteria > Planctomycetota > UBA1135 > UBA1135 > JAKFYL01. The sequence goes on from JAKFYL010000476.1 coordinate 7,474, forward strand.
AGCGCCGGCTGGGCGATGGCTGGGAAATGTTCGCTGCGGCAGCGCTCGGGTTGGTGCGGTGGGTGGAGCGGATAACCCAGCAACACCAGAGCGTGCGCGATTGCTCCCTTGGCAGCTAGGTGCGTCGAGATGCGGCCGCCTAGGGATTTGCCGGCCAAGATGGCCCGCGGCTGGGGCTCGAGGGCTAGCAAGGTGTCGAGCGCGCGTTCGTGCACGTGCTCGAGCATCGCGCGCCGATCGGGAGGCCGGGGCTTTCCGGCGCGGCGCGCGAGCTCCATGTAGGCGTAGCGAAAACTGAGCACCCGGTAGCCCCGCTGGCATAGGCCCTGGGCCATCGCCAGCAGGAACTCGGAGGTTGGATCAGCCCCGGAACCGTGGGCCAATAGAAAGGCGGAGCGCCTTGGAGCGCCGGCTGGCTCGTGAAGCCAGGCCGTCACGCTTTCTAGCTCCGGATGATCGATCGCGATGTCCAAAGGAGCTCTTCAAGCTACCAAGCCGGCGTGGCGCAACCGCAAGCAGGTCCAGATCCGACGGCAAAGATCATGCGCGGCGCGGAGCAAGTCAGCATTTCCTTGCGCGGACGGGCCGTGCTCGTAGGCTCTCCGGACCCCTCTCGACGTGTACAAGAAGCCGCCCTTAACGCCCCAGACCACCACGCTGTGGTCCTACCCGTCTGCGCACTACGGCGACACCATCCAAGGCCAGCGCGGATTCGAGGGCGCTACGCCTGCGTGGGTGATCTGGGACCTCTTGCAGCGCTACACGCGCGAGAACGACTTGGTGCTCGATCCGTTTTGCGGTGGGGGAACGACGCTGGACGTGGCCCGCGACTTGAAACGTCGCGCGCTTGGGTTCGATCTAGCGCCGGCGCGAAGCGATGTGCGCCCAGGCGACGCGCGCGCGCTGGCCGTGGAGGATGCCAGCGTCGACTTCGCGTTTCTCGATCCGCCCTATTCGACGCACCTGGTCTATTCCGACCATCCGCGCTGCATCGGCAAGCTCGACGCCAGCGAGCCGGCCTATTTCGAGGCCATGGACCAGGTCTTCGCCGAACTCGCCCGCGTGCTCAAGGACCGCCGCTATCTCGCCGTGTACGTATCGGACACCTGGAAAAAGGAAGCCGGATTCGTGCCGATCGGCGCGCGCTTGATGGCCCTCCTAGAGAAGCGATTTCGCGCCATCGACCATGTCGCCGTCGTGCGCGGCAACAAGAAACTCGCCCGACACCGCTACCACCGCGCCGCCAGCGACACCGGCGGTCTAGTGCGCGGGTTCAACCACCTGCTCATCGCCAAGCTCGAACGCAGCACGCGTCATGATGAGGTCGGCCCAACGGTTGCCAAGCGCCCCGGAAAGGGCACAAGGAAAGGGGCGTAGGTACGCCTGTAGGTGTTCGTACGGTGCCGCGACAAAGTGCAACGGTTGTTTCTTGTCGCGCTACCGTACGGACGCGTCTAGTCGTTGCGCTCCGAGTCGATCGCCTTCAGCAAGGACAGGTCCAGATCCAGTCGCGCCTGGCCGCGGCGGGGCGCTTGGACTTCAAATGGCCAGGTTTCGCGCCGGGTCTGTGGGAACTCTGCGAGGAAGTTTCGGTAGCCGCCTTGCTGGGGAGTTGCGGGCCTCTTGGGGACGACCGTGAGCTTGCGACCGTGTTTCGGCACGACGCTGTAGTTGCCTTCGGCGTCGCTGATGCCGATCCCGAAATAGCCGCCTGGGACGACGTCATGCTCCTGGAACTCGCCTAGACCTACTACGATTCGCTGACCGGGCGCGCTTCCGTCGATGGAAATGCGACCAAAGACCGTAGGCGGGTGGGCTACGACGAGTTGATCTTCCCCCGGAAAAGTGGACACCCAGACAAGGAGCAGCGATGCTCCAGGCAAGGAAAAGGTGTCTATGGCAAAGTCACGACGAAAGTACAGTGCGGAGTTCAAGCGTGAAGCGGTGCGGCTGAGCCGTGAGCCGGGTCGGACGGTGGGC
>JAKFYL010000341.1 GCA_021730845.1 Planctomycetota bacterium
GTGGATCGCTTCCGAGCGCGCCAAGCGCACGGTGACGCCGCGCATCTTTTGGTGGCTGTCCTTGTTCGGCGCAGTCCTGCTCGCGGCCTATTCCGTGCACCAAGGCGAGCACGTCATGCTGGCCGGCTATTCGATAACCACGGCCATCTACCTGCGCAACCTGTGGCTCGGCAGGCCTGGAATGCACTCCAGCCGCATGGGCGCTCTCCCTGCCGCTCTGATTGGATTGGCGGCGGCGGTGCTCCTGGCCTGGGTGGAGACCGCCTATTTGCCCCCTTCGACATCGGTATCCAGAGCCTGGCACCTGTTTGGAGCCCTGGGCATGGCCATTTGGACCAGTCGCTTCTTGTTGCAGTGGCTGTACGCCGAGCTCCACGGGCATGCTACGTTGCCGGTCGCATTCTGGTGGCTGTCGTTGATCGGAAATCTCATGTTGCTGGCCTACGCCCTGAAGCTTGCGGACCCCGTGTTCATTTGGAGCTTGCTGCCCGGCCCGCTGGTCCAGGCGCGCAACTTGATGATTGCCAGGCGCGCGGGAGAAGTACGCGGCGAGTCCGTCCAGTCTTGAGCCGGCGCGCGGCGGCGCTACCCTCGGGGGCATGAAGCTGCTTGCGCTGGGATTGTCCGTCTGCCTTGCCGCCCTGGCCTGCCGAACGCCGGATTACGGGCGCGCCCTGCCGCCGGGTAGCCCGGCGCTGCTCCCGCTGCGCAAGGGCGAAAAGAGGCCCTCCGTTGCCAGCCAGTGGCGCCAACGCAGCGAGATCTTGCCCGCCTTGGAACGCTCGATCGAATGGACGAAGAAGGAAAGCTCGAAGCAGTTCTTTCCCTTGGAGGGCATCGAGCAAAGCGCCGCGCTGGCGAGTTTGGAGCGCTTTCGCGAACTCTTGCTCGAGAGCCAAAGCGGCCGCGATTTCCAAACGCGCTTCGACCGAGAGTTCGCCGTGTACAAGAGCGCGGGCTGGAACGGTCGAGGCGGCGGAGTCTTGTTCACCGGCTACTACACACCCATCCTGCCGGGCTCGGAGACTGCCAGCGCAGGGTACAAGCAGCCGCTGTACGGATTGCCACCGGACCTAGCCAAGGGACCGCGCGGGGAAATCCTGGGGCGGCGCACGCAAAACGGCTCGCTCGAAGCGTACCCCGACCGCAAGGCCATCGAGGCCGGCGGGCTCTTGCGCAACAAGAACTTGGAGTTGGTGTGGCTTGAAAGTGCCTTGGACGCGTTCATCACGCATGTAAACGGTTCGGCATTCATCAAGACCGAGGATGGCGAGTTGCTGCGCTTTGGTTACGCCGGTAAGAACGGGCGTCCATACACGTCCCTTGGCAAGGAACTGGTCAAGGACAAGCGCTTGCGGGCGGACGAGGTCAGCCTGCAATCGATTCGCGAGTGGGCCCAGGCTCATCCCGATGAAATCGACAGGTACTTGGACCGCAACGAGTCCTACGTGTTCTTCACCCCCATCGACGGCAATCCGCACGGTTCCTTGAACGTGCCCGTCGAAGCCGGCCGAAGCCTGGCCACCGACAAGACCCTGTTCCCGCGCGGCGCTTTGGTGTTCGTCGACACCAAGTTGCCCACGGGGCTAGCCCCCGGCAAAGGCCCCAAGACCGTGCGCTACCGGCGCTTGTTGCTCGACCAAGATACGGGCGGTGCAATCCGCACGGCAGGCCGCGCGGACATCTACATGGGCATCGGACCCGAAGCGGAGCGCGTCGCGGGCCGAACGCGCTCGCCAGGACAGATGTACTACTTCTTCCTCAAATCGACGCTGCCTTCGTGGGAGCGCTACAAGCGCGGGAAATCCAAGTGAAATCCTCTCCCAAGCTCTCGCGCCTGGTTCTCGGCGCATTCCTTGCAACCAGCCTGTGGGCCTGCCGCGCGCCCAAGGGCGACGTGGCGAATCCGACCGGCCACTCGCCTCACCATTCCCAAACGAGCGCGGGCGCGGCCAAGGCACAAGTGCCCGCAGCCAACCGCGACCCCCTGGGCGTTGCGAACGTAGACGAGTACATCGCTCGCCTTGCCAGCGCCGATCGGATCGCCGAGATGCGGCCGGACGAGGTGGTCGAGTTCTTGAACGTGAAGCCGGATGCGTGGATCGCCGACCTGGGCTGCGGTCCAGGGATTTTTGCCACGCGCTTGGCGCGCGCCGCTCCCGCGGGAGTGGTTTTTGGCGTCGACGTCGAACCGCGGCAACTCGATGCGTTGCGCCAGGCCATAGCCGAACAGAACCTGGAGAACGTCGTGCCGGTCCTGGCCTCGATGGACGACGCGCACCTGCCCAAGGGCCGCTTCGATTTGTTGTTCCTGGCCGACACGTACCACCACTTGTCCGGTCGCGTGGCCTACATGAAGGCCCTGCGCGCAAGCCTGCGCCCGGGCGGCAAACTGGCCGTGTTCGAGTACAAGCCCGGCGACCTGCCGGTTGGGCCGCCCGCCGATCACAAGCTCAAGGCCGGCGAGCTCGAACGCGAGCTCGAAGCCGCGGGCTGGTCGCTGGAAACCGAGATTTCCAGCCACAAGTATCACGATTTCCAGATCTGGGTTCCGCGCTAGAGCTCGCACCCAAATCCTCCGCGCCAGAGCACGACTTCCGGCGTACAATCGCGCCCATGGCCAACTACGAAGTCACGAGTTTCACGGTCAGCCCGGTCGAGGGCGACGCGCAAATCGAGGTGGTCATCCACGCTTCCGACGGCAACAAGTGGGAATACGGCATTCCCTACACACCCACCGGGCGCTACCAGTTCCCCGAGATCGACGTGCTGGCCATGGACTTCGGCGACGACTTCGCGCAGGAATTGGTCGACAAGATCGAAGAACTGGTCAGCAAATTGACCAAGTAGGAGTCGCTGCTGATCCCGGCGCGCGGGCCGATGCCCGCTGCCCGAAGCGAACCGTCCTGGAGTCTCAGAGCGAGGCGGAGGTGTCCAGCGGATCGCGCTCGAGTTCAGCGGCCAATTTCTGCATGCTTTCGTCGGAGGGAGTGAGGTCCAACACTTGGCGCGCGTGGTTCAAAGCCAGCTCGCGCTGCCCTTCCCCGGCGTGATAGCGAGCCAAGACGCGGTGCGCTGCGCTGCAGTTCGGATCCTGCTCCAAGGCTTGCCCGGCCATTTGCAACCACTGCTCGATGTGGTGTGGGCGGCCGCGCACGAGGGCCGACTCCAGGCACATGCTGGCGGCTTCGGCGCGCGCGGCGCACGGATCAGCGCCCAGTTCGATCACCTTTTCGTAGGCCAGCGTGGCGTGCGTCCAGCGGTGCTGCGCACGCATGGTGCGCGCCAGGATCCAATAGCCGTCTTGGCTGGGAGTCAATTCGACAGCGGCCGAGGCCGCTTCCTGGGCCGCGTTGACCAAATTGAGCCCGAGTCGCACCCGCGCCAGCGCCAACCATGCGTCGCTGCACTTGGGATCGATCTCGACCACGCGCTTGAGTTCTTCTTCCGCGGCGCGTGCGAACCCCTGGCGCAGCAGGGATTGCGCGTGGAGTTCGCCGACCTGCACATGTTTCGGCCAGTTCTTCGCGGCACGAGCGAGCAGCGCATCGCCTTCCGCGTGGCGCCCGCTGGCCCAAGCCTCTCGAACGTCCTCGCAGACTTGTTCTACCGATTGGGGAGCTGACCGGGGCGCACTGGCCTCGCTGCGCGCCGTGCCACTGCTAGCGCAGCTTTGAAAAGCCAGCGCCATGCCTCCGATGACCAAAGCTGAGAGAGTCCGGAGTCGTTGTTCGCCAATCCAATGGTTCGTGCTCATAGTTTCCTGTCCTGACGTCGCCTTTCAGGTCATCCTTGTCAGCCGTGGTTGCGCCTCGGCCATTGCGTGCGGTCCTACTCGACGCCGGAGGAACGCTCCTAGAAGAGCGCGTTCCTCGCGCGGCCATGTATCTACAAGCCGCTCAACGCCAAGGTCTGGACCCGTCCGATGGGGCGGTTCGCAGTGCGCTACATCGGAGCCACGCGGCCATGGACCGAAGCGAAGACGGATTTTTCCGGTATAGCGAAGGGTGGTTCGAACGCTTCAATGCGCGCGTGCTGTGCCATGAGCTGGGTCTGGCCCGAGAACGCCTGAATCAGGCCAATCGCGAGCTCCTGCAACGATTTTCCGACCCGGCTAGCTATCGCGTGCTGGACGGGGCCTTCGAGCTGCTGGACGCGCTGGGAAGGCGCGGGATCGCGCGTGTAGTTGTTTCCAATTGGAGCGAGCGGTTGCCGCAGCTCCTGGAAGGCCTTTCCTTGTCGAGGCAGCTGGAGCTTGTGCTGTGCTCGGCCCAGGAGCGCACCGAGAAGCCCGAGCCGGAGCTGTTCCGGCGCGCGCTGGAACGCGTGGGGGTCGCTCCAGAAGAGGCCCTGCACGCCGGCAACGATTTCGACAAAGACGTGCGCGGCGCGGCCTCGGCTGGCATCTTGGGTGTCCTCGTGGGGCCCCAGGAAGCACCAGCGGGCACGCTTCGTGTGGCCAATCTGGCCGAATTGAGACAATGGATCGAATGCCGCAGCTAGACCAGCAGCGCCTGGAAGCCGAATGGGAACGCGCCCAAGCGGACGTGCAACGCTTGCGCCAGACCATCGCCCGCGCCTACCTGGGCGGAAGCGAAGTCGTCGAGCAGCTCACCGCGGGCCTGCTCGCCGGCGGCCATGTCTTGATCGAGGGCGTGCCGGGCCTGGGCAAGACGACCCTGGCGCGTTCTCTGGCCAGCGCCTTGTCGCTGCACTTTCAGCGCATCCAATTCACGCCTGACTTGATGCCGGCGGACGTGCTCGGCGTGCGCATGCTCGTGGAAGACGAAAACGGCGTTCGGCGTTTCGAGTTTCAGCCGGGGCCGATCTTCTGCCAGATCTTGCTCGCGGACGAAATCAACCGCGCTTCGCCGCGCACCCAATCCGCGCTGCTGGAAGCCATGCAGGAAGGTCAAGTCACCATGCATGGCACCAGGTACGCGCTCGCGGAGCCGTTCCTGGTAGTCGCCACCCAAAACCCGATCGAGATGGAGGGCACCTACCCGCTGCCCGAGGCCCAGCTCGATCGCTTCATGCTGCGGGTTCAAATGCATTCCCCGACGCAGGCCGAACTCGAAGCCGTCTTGCGCGCGACTTTGGTCGGGCCAAAGGCGCTGGATCGCGAGCTCGAGCCCGTGCTCGACGCCAAGGGCGTGTTGCGCTTGCGCGAGCTCGCCAGCCAGATCACCGTCGCCAGCCCCGTGCTGTCATGGATCGCTCGGACCATTTGCGCCACGCGCCCGGATGACCGATTGGCGCCGGAGTCGATCCGCCGCTGTGTACGCCTGGGCGCAAGCCCGCGCGGGGCCCAATCCCTGCTCTGGGCCGCGCGGGCGCGCGCCTTGCTCCATGGACGCATGCACGTGGCCGATGAAGACGTCATGCATTGCGCAGCGCCAGCGCTCGGTCACCGCCTGTGCTTGACCTACGAAGGCCTGGCCAGCGGCCCCAAGCCTGACCAATTGGTGCAGGATGCCCTGCAAGCGGCCCGCGCCGAACGCACAGGCTAAGATCCCCCCTCGCCCACCCCATGGACTGCCAAGTGACCCTGGCCCAGACCAATCCGCGTCTGGGCGATGTCGCCTCCAACCTCGAAGCCCACAAGCGCTGCATTGCGGAGGCCATCGAAGCGGGCTCCAAGATCGTGCTTTTCCCAGAGCTCTCGCTGACGGGCTACTTCCTCAAGGATCAAACGCCCGAGGTAGCCATGCGACTGGATGCGCGAGTGCTCGCGGAGCTCTTGTCCTTGTCGAATGACATCTCGATCGGCGTGGGCTTCGTCGAACGCGCGCCCGATGGACGCGTGTTCAATTCGGCCGCCTTTCTCGAGGACGGCAAGATCCTGCGCGTGCACCGCAAGGTGCACCTGGTCACCTACGGCATGTTCGACGAAGAGCGCGACTTTGCTGCAGGCAACGAGTTCCTGGCCTTCGACAGCAAGCACGGGCGATTCGGCTTCTTGATCTGCGAAGACCTCTGGCACGCCTCCAGCGCCTACCAATTGTTCTTGGACAACGTCGACGCCATGTTCGTCGTGTCCTGCGGACCGGGCCGCGGCATCGAAAGCGCCACCGGCGAGTTCACCTCGGTGAGCACCTGGCGCACGCTCTTGTCTGCGCACGCTCTCTTTTGTCAGACCTGGATGTGCTACGTCAACCGCGTCGGTTGGGAAGACGGCGTGATGTTCTCGGGCTCTTCGCGCGTGATCGACCCCTTTGGGCAGGATGCCGCGTTCTTGGGTGCTTTGGAGGAGGGTTTGCTGCACGTACGCCTGCGCTCGCGCGAGAACGAGCGCGCGCGCATCGCCACTCCCTTGCGCCGCGACGCCAAGCCGTGGCTGCTCCGCGACGGGCTCGAGCGCTGGTCCAAGCGCGGAGGCCGGCTGTGAAAGCGCTGGCGATCGACTGCCGGCTGGTGGCCACGACGCTGGAGTCCTTTTTGCGCGAGGAACTGCGCTCGGCGGGCTTCGAGCGCGGGTTGGTCGGGCTTTCGGGCGGCATCGACTCAGCCGTGACCGCGGCCTTGGCCGCACGTGCCTTGGGACCGGCCAATGTAACCGCCGTGATGATGCCCTATCGCACGTCTAGCCCCGACAGCGAGGGCCACGCCAAGCTCCTGGCTAGCCAACTGAACCTGCCCACGCGCCGCGTGGACATCAGCGCCATGGCTGACGGCTACCTGGAAGCGGCCAAGATCAGCGCTCCCGTGCGCCGCGGAAATGTCATGGCCCGCTGCCGCATGATCGTGCTGTACGACCTCTCCGTCGAACTGGGCGGCTTGGTGCTCGGTACGAGCAACAAGACCGAACTGCTTCTGGGCTACACCACCCAGTTCGGAGACGCCGCCAGCGCGATCAATCCGCTGGGCGATTTGTACAAGCACCAGATCGTGCAGCTTGCACGCTACCTGAATGTGCCCAAGCAAATCGTCGAGAAGCCCCCCAGCGCGGACCTGTACCCCGGACAGACGGACGAAAACGATTTGGGGTTCACGTACGACCAAGCCGATCGCCTGCTGTTCTACATGATCGACGAGCGCTGCGGCGAAGACGAACTGCTCGAGATGGGTTTTCCGGTCGAACTCGTGCGCCGCATCGCAGCCCGCATCGCGGCCATGCAATACAAACGCGTGCCGCCCGTGATTGCCAAGCTCTCCAGCCGTACCATCAATCACGATTTTCGTTACCTGCGCGACTGGGGCCATTGAGCGCAAGGCGCGGCCAAGGCCGGACATGGCCCAGCAGTGCCCAGAACACTCTCGATTCCTTGCCTTATGAAGGACTGCTCCTCTCGTTCGCATAGATGGCCGTTGACGGCACTCGCCTTGGTGGTGTCTGCGTGCGCTGCCGCGCATCAACATCCGCATCCAATCGGGGTCCGCATTCCGTTTCACCTGACCCCTGCCGACAACATCGCGGTCCGCGCCACGCTCAATGGAACCGACGCCGTCGAGCTGATGCTCCACACCGCCGTCGACTCGGTGTCCCTGACGAAGGCGGCGATCGCACGCATGTCCAGCTTTGCCGCTACCGATACCATCTCTGTGCGAAGCTGGGGCGGAACGGCCCAGGCGCGGCACAGCACCGGCAACTCGCTTCAGATCGGCACATTCACCTGGCAGGACATTTCCGTCACCGAGAGCGACAATTCGGGAACGGGCACGGATGGCAAGTTCGGGTTGCACCTGTTCGCCGGCAAGGTCGTGGAAATCGACTTCGATTCGAGCGAGTTGGTGATTCACCAGGCCTTGCCCCCCATGAATGCGGGCTACCAGCGCCTCGATTTGCTGGGAGAGCCCGGAAATTTCTCCGTGATCGGTGAATTCACGCTCGACGGGCGCAAGTACACGACCGCGTTCCTGCTGCACACCGGCTTTGGGGGCACCGCGCTGCTGGACGAGGAGTTCCTGCGCACGAACGGCCTAGACGCCAGCCTGGATACGCTGAGCGAAAGCGTGCTCAAGGACTCCTACGGCAATGAAGTGAAGACTCGCAAGGTGCGCCTTCCGGCGCTGCGGTTTGGAAATACCACGTTCCACGACGTGGCGATCGGTACTTTCGACGGCAAGATCGGTTCCGAGCGCAAGAGCATCCTCGGCGGCGGTCTCTTGAAGCGCTGCAATTTGATCATCGACGCTCAGAATCGAGCGCTGTACGTGCGTCCTAGCAAGCTGGCTGATGCCGCAATCGCATCGCTGGCGAGCCCTTCGCCGGGCGACTGACGTCTCACACCCCTATTCATGCGCTGTCAGGGCGCGCTGGTCACGGACACAGTCGGAAACGAACTCCGTTGGTCAATCCAACCGTGAAGGGCGAGCCTAGGTCCCGGAACCAGCACTGCTGATGCACCTCGATGCCGGGTACCAGGAGCGCACCACCTTGCGGCTGGGCGAGCATTTCGGCGAGCGTGTTCATGATTGCGCCAGCGCACGGTTGGAAACCTCCCGTATTCTTCACACCGAGGCGGTACAGCGGCGGCGCTACGCACAAGAATCCGCCCTGGAACGGGCTCTCCGAGGGTCCGTTCACGCCGAAGTATTGCAGTCCGTTGACGGTCCGATTGAGATTGAAAGCTATGACCGCGAACGAAGTCGGGGCGGAAACGCTTGCCAGACCTGAAGTTGTAGACATTTCGGGAACGCATCCCAACGAGGACACCTTGCTCGTGCAATAGGTCACGGAACCCGATTCCTCGTCGACCAATAGATCGCAGTCGTCGTCGATGCCGTTGCAGAGCTCGAGTCCTTGAGGGCTGACAGCGGAATTCGCATCGTCGCAGTCGGCATCGTTTTGCACCGCGAGCGGCCCGGGAAGGCAAAGCAACGTGCCAGGTCCGGCGGCGCCAAAACCATCTCCGTCCGCATCCGGTTGCAGGGTAAGGCAGTTTGTGCGCAGGAACACGTCGGTCTTGCCGTTGCTATCCCCCGGCAAGAAGTTGGAGGCGGCGCTTGCCATCACTAGGACGTCCGCGTTGGGGCTCAGGGTCCAAGAGTCTTCTACGCCGGCATTCGGTAGCAGCTCTTGGTCGGTCAAGCTGACAGCTAGTGACGTGCCCGAAACCAGGTCGCGCAAGTACGCCACCGGCAATCCGCTCGCACCATTCTGAAGCATCGCGACAGTCGGGCTCGTAAATCCAGCGTAGCGGCCATCGTCGGATAGCCGGCCAGTGAACAAGTCATGGTTGGTGGGCTTGTCGTCGTAGGTCCAGTCGACGTTGGTCATCGTGTTCGTCTGGTGGTCGACGCGGATCAGTTCCTGACCGAAGCCGAACAGGCTGAAGCGGCCATCGTGTGAAATAGCCTCCGCCGAGGACGATCCGAGGCCCTGCAAAACGTCCGTGGAAATTCCTGTAGCCGCTTCGAAGCGCAAGTAGACCGTGTAGGGA
>JAKFYL010000373.1 GCA_021730845.1 Planctomycetota bacterium
GGGGGGCACGGCAGCGGCGGCTCTAGCACGAAAAAATGCCGCTCGGCGGTCGTGAACTCACCGGCATAGCTCGAATTGTTGCGCGCGTAGTAGGACACTTCGCCGGTCGATTTCTGGCGCGCCGCGCTCACGGGCTTCGCAAGCCTGATACTCGCGCCGCATGGGGCTGCGGGAAAACCGTGTTCGATGGCTGCGATGGAATTGCCGGCCGAAAGCTCCGCTTCGACGAGCGCGCGCAGCGGGGCCGGGAAGTGGGCAAACTCGGCAGGGGTCTTCACGGTTTCGTTCCCGCGACTCGCTAGGGGATGGGCTGATCGGTAGCCATGTTCACTTTGTTAGCCAACGCAGCCAAGTAGGGCCTTGCCAAACAGTGGGACGCCAATCCCAGCCCGCGCGCGTTACGGCTTCCATCAGCGGGGCCTTCAGCTCTTCCAAGCGGAACGTGTACGCGTAGCTGGGCTCCGGCTTGAATCGACCCTGTTCGTCGAGTTGCAGACCGAACACGCGCTGATGTTCGCGTTGGAACAACACAAGGCCCACACCGGCTTTCCATTCCAGGTCCGAACCCCCGCGCCCCGCGGACCAGTCGTAACTCGCAACATGGTCCGTGGCACGAACAACCTTGGCCGCTTCATCCGCGACCAGGCGAACGCGTGTCGTGCGCCGCATGCCGCGGAGGCGAGCAAGATCGATCCACTTTGCGTCCGCGTAGCGCCATGAGGCGAAAAACTCGTTCGGCCCCGAGCCACGTTCGATGCGGAAGGGCACGTCACATTGGTTTACCGCTTCGAGGCGCGCGGCCAGTTCACTGACGTTTACGGGCGTCGTGCCGGGCTTGGCGCGATAGGTTCCAGCCCAAGCCGCGCCTTGGAAGAAATAGCGCGCGACGACGACTGCATAGAGCGCGATGCCTAGGCCGATGAGAACGCGGGTTTGAAGATTCTTTCGCGTCTTCGTAGAGGCCGGCGCCTTGGCCGCGCTGGCTGTCGTCACATCATTCAGGGGCGCGCGACGAGGGATCTCAAAACCGCCAGCAACCATTCGGTCACGAATGGCCGCATCGTCTTTGCCCGTCCACACACCGACCATGTTGCCAAGGTGCAACGCGTAGGCCCGGTCGCCACTGGGCCGGGTGACAAGATAGCCGCTCTGTGAATTCCCCTTTCCATCGAGCTGATTCCATCCGGTCGTGCGGAGGTACTCGATCCAAGCCTTTTCCGCGGCGAAGTGGCCGTCGAAACGCGCGACGAGGACCGTGTCGCCATTGGGCAGCACCGCGAACTGAGCGAGCTCGGCCCCGCGGAACACTCCACCAGGGAGGTCGCGTGCATCGGTGATGAGCTGTGGATCTGCGTCCGGGCCAAAGAGAGTCTTTGCTTCGCCAGCCTTCGGGCCGCCTTCCGCGGAGTGTGCTTGGGCGACCTGTTTCAGGGCGGCGGTGTGCGGCGCCTCAGCAGCGGCTTTTCGCAACGCGATGAGAAGGTGTCCGACAAGTTGCGGTACGACGACGAGCGCAAGCAGGCCGGCAAACCAATACATGGGTCGCAGCGAGGCGCCGGAGCGGGCCATGACGAATCCGACGATCGCGCATACCAACGCGCCACCGCCAAACAGTGCCAGACTGATGGCCACTCCAGGGCTGGAGCGCAAGAGGTTGATCACGGCGAGCCTGACTTAGTTCTTGGACAGGGTGACGAAGGACGAATAGATTCCGACCACAAGCGTCCCGGCGGCCAACATCACCGCGCCAATGGGTATCGCCGCGAGCAAGGTGAGAAAGTAGCCCAAGAATCTGTGTGCGTGGTACCACTGCGCGAAGGCGGGTTTGTGTTCGGCCAGGATGTAAGCACCTCCAAAGGCATTGGCCAGCGCGGCAAGGACCAGCCCGAAGCACAGTACGGCGAAGATCGCGGTCGCCCCTGTACCAGGTCCCGCCCCCGGAGCTACAAGACCGTCCACCACTTTGTTCGCACAGACCGTTATCGCAACGAACACGGAGACGTTGACCCGGCCCAGCCACCACCACGACTTCGCGCCTGGCACAAAGGCAGTGGCGTAGGCCAGTGCTACCGCGAGCAGGGGAATCAACCACAGGAAACGATTGAGAATGGCGACATCACGGCTGCTGTAGGAGTAGTGGCGCGCACAGAAAAGGAAAACCAGCGCCGTCAGCAAGATCATGGCGGCTTCCGGCCCAAGGAGATAGGCGAGTGGTCGGTTCATCAGCGGCGGGTGTCGTCTGGGCGCAAAGCGTGTTCGATGTGCGGCATGACTGCGGAGAATGCAACGAATCCGCCGCTTGCGGTGGCAATCGGCAGTGCCGTGAGCAGAAGCGGCCACATAGCCGCGAGGACGCCGGCAGCTAGGAAAAAGGCCGCGTCGTGATCGGCCTGCTCCTTTCGATCATGCGAAATTTCGACCAACATCACCTGCGATCGAGTCTCGTAGAGGAACGCGGCCAGACCGACGCAGGCATTGGCTGTCGTTCGCGTGCGGGGAGAGGCGTTCATTTGCTGATCATTCTTAGCAGCGCGATTCCTAGGACCACAATCATGGTGGCCGCGGGCGTGAAACTTACGCCCGCCGCCCAGCCGGGTTGACCGGCGCGTATCAGGAGCATGCCGGCAACAATGCTCGCGACACCGAAAAGCGTGATGCCGCCCATCCAGAGTTTGAGCGCGCGATACTGTGCGCCTGTTGAGTTCGCTCCCATGCTCATGCAGAAGACAAGCGCGGTAACGGTGGCGAGCGCGGTGCAGACCATCGCACTGATGGGAAGGAAGAGCTTCATGCGGGAGGCGGTGATGGTTGTGAGCGTGGGGGTGCTTGGCTCGACGTCGGAGCGCTCATGGGTCTTGTGTCGGGTCGTAGCCGAATTCCTGCGCGAGGGCGCTGCGGAATTGGTCGCTTTCGTAGGAAAGCGCCGCGCCTTCTCCGCCGCTGGTCGCCCAGCCGGCGTAGGTTTCCATCCAACCCACCGCGAGCTTGAAGGCAGCAATGGCGCGTGGTTCGTTACCCGCGCGCTGGAAGGCGCGCATGCGCTCGGCATACATCTCGGCGATCGAGGCTGCCACGCCGATGTGGTCATACTTTCGGAGCAGCTCTGCCTCCATGGATTCCAGTCGGTCTGGGCCATCGGTGGTTTGCACCACGCGCGCCCACTCCGAGTTGTTCATGGGCTCAGGTGTCTTGCCGGGCGGCGGAACGATCATCTCGCGTTTGGACCTATCGCGATTCACCGGGAGCAAGCGCGGCGGACTGACGTCTTCGCCGATCTCAAAGTAATCGCGCATGCGCCCGTTGCGAGGACCGGTCTTGGCGCCCACGTCGAACACGAGCCTCACCTTCCCAGAGTCGCGTTTGATCTCGAGCGTGATTTTCATGCGGACTTGGTCCAAATCGAGCTTCGTCAAAACACCAGTGTCGCCCACGCGCATGAAAGTACCTCTGGCATCCACGAAGTCGCGGAGCACCGTGATGCGATGATCAACCCGGAGATGGTCGATGGTGGTGGCCATGGGCTCGAGGTGCGGGGAAGGTCTCCGTCGCTTGCACCGAGACTCGGAGACTGCGAGGAAAGGCCTCGTGCCCCCAGCGTCCAGCCTGGCTACACGTCCAGGTTGGTCACTTCCAGCGCGTGCTTCTCGATGTAGTCGCGGCGGGCTTCGACTCCCGGGCTCATCAGGATCGTGAACACTTGGTCGGCCAGGAATTGGTCTTCCATGTGGACTCGGTACATGCGCCGGCGCGCGGGGTCCATGGTCGACTCCCACAACTGTGCGGGGTTCATTTCGCCTAGTCCTTTGTAGCGCTGCACGTCGACCTCGCCTTCGGAACTGCGGCGCACGTCCAAGGCCAGACCCACGATGTGGGTGCTCTGGTGCGCTTGCTTGCCGCGCGAAACCTCCCAGGGGCCCTTGCTGCGGCTGTCGAAGCCGTGTTCGCCTAGGAAACGCAACGCGTCCTGCACTTCTTCGACGTGCTGCAGGCGAGCCGTGACCAGGTGGGCCTCGTCGCGCGTGATCGCGCTCTCGGGCCCGTCGTACACCAGCAGTTCGGCCTTGGGACCCAGTCCTACTTTTTGCAGTTCGACGAAGTCGCCCAGCTCGCGCGCGCTGGCGAAGAAGTAGTCCTTGCCCTTGGTCTGGGCCCAGGCGACCGGCAACGCCTTGCCGTCCCAGGAATCGATCCACTCGCGTCCGGCGATACGCGTCCACACCGGAATCGCGCGATCGAGCGCGTCTTCCAAGCGCCGCAGACCGTCGAGCACCGGGGCCAGCTCCGCGCCCTTCCAAGTCCTGCCGGTCGTCACGTCGCGCACCACCAGCGCGGCGGCACCTAGCTCCACCATCACGCGCCGTTGTTCAGCGTCGGAAGCCACGTAGCGCTCGAACTCCTTGGTCTTGATGCGGTACAGCGGCGGCTGCGCGATGTAGAGCATGCCGTTTTCGATCAGCGGGCGCATGTGCCGGAAGAAGAACGTGAGCAGCAACGTGCGGATGTGCGATCCGTCCACGTCGGCGTCGGTCATGATGATCGTCTTGCCGTAGCGCACTTTCTCCACGTCGAAATCGTCCGCGATTCCGCAGCCCAAGGCGGAAATGATGGTCTGGATTTCGGAGTGCCCGAGCATCTTGTCCAGGCGCGCTTTCTCCACGTTCAAGATCTTGCCCTTGAGCGGCAGGATGGCTTGGAAGCGCCGATCGCGACCTTCCTTGGCCGAGCCACCGGCCGAATCGCCTTCGACGAGGAAGATTTCGCTCTCGTTCTTGTCGTCGCTTTGGCAATCCGAAAGCTTGCCTGGCAAGTTGCCGCTGGCCAGGGCGGATTTGCGGCGCACCAAATCGCGCGCCTTGCGAGCCGCTTCGCGCGCTTGTTGCGCGCGGATCGCCTTCTGCACGATGGCTTTGGCCGGAGCGGGGTGTTCTTCCAGATAGGTCCACAGGGCCTCGCCCACGAGCGACTCGACCACGCCCTGCACTTCGCGGTTGCCGAGCTTGTCCTTGGTCTGGCCCTCGAACTGCGGATCGGGCACGAACATCGAGAGCACGGCCGTGATCCCTTCGCGGAAATCGTCGCCGACCAGCTGCAGCTTGTCGTTTTCCTTGATCAACTTTTCCTGCCGCGCGTAGTTATTGAGCGTGCGCGTCAAGGCGGCTTTCAGACCCGCCAGGTGCGTACCGCCGCCCGGCGTCTTGATGTTGTTGACGAAGGTGAAGATGTTCTCTTGGTAGCCGTCGGTGTACTGCAGCGCGACTTCGACGCCGTACTCGACGCTGGGAACTTCCGGCGCGCTTCCCGTGCGCACGAAGTGCACCACCTCGGGGTGCAGCAGCTCGCGGTTCTTGTTGATGTGGCTGACGAAGTCGCGCACGCCGTCGGGGTACTCGTACAGCTCTCGGTGCCCGCCGATTTCGTCGATGAATTCGATCGACAGCCCGCGCGAGCCCATCAAGTAAGCCGTTTCGCGCAGTCGGCTCTGGATCGTCTGCGTGTCGAATTCGGTCGTGCGGAAAATCTGGGCGTCGGGTTTGAACACGACCTGCGTGCCGCGCTGCGCGGTCTTGCCGCGTTTTTCCAGCGGATTTTGCGGTGCTCCGCGCTGGAAGCGCATCCAGTGCTCGTAGCCTTCGTTGGCCACGGTCACTTCCAGCCATTCCGAGAGCGCGTTCACGCAGGAAACGCCCACGCCGTGCAAGCCGCCGGACACCTTGTAGGCGCTGTGGTCGAACTTGCCGCCCGCGTGCAACTTGGTGAGCACCAGCTCGACCGAGGAAATGCCGTAGGGCTCCTTGATCGCGACCGGGATGCCGCGGCCGTCGTCGACGACCTTCACGGAACCGTCGGCGCGCAGCGTGACTTGAATGCGCTTGGCGAAACCCGCCAGCGCTTCGTCCACGGAGTTGTCGACGACTTCCCAGATCAAGTGGTGCAGCCCGCGCACATCGGTGTCGCCGATGTACATGGCCGGCCTGCGGCGCACGGCCTCCAGGCCTTCGAGCACCGTGATGGACTGCGCGCCGTAGCCGCTTGCTTGCGTTTCGTTGCTCATGTTCAACGTTTGTTCTGAAACATCACGCGCCGGATGGTGTCTTGGCCAAGGATTTCATTGGCTGCGCGTCGGTATCGTTCCCCAGAAAAATTGACCAGGTCGTGCAGGTGGGCGGAGGAGTCGACTTCGATCCACAAATCGCCGTTCTCGAAACGCACGGCCTGGGCGTGTTTGGAAAGGGCTGGTCCTTGCACCTTCTGCCAGGTACGCATCACGCGCGTCGTTGCCAACTTCGGCCCGAGCTTGGATTCGGTCAAGAATTCTCGCAGGGCGTGCTCGAAGAGCACGGGACCCCCGCGCTGCCGTTTGGGATCGGTCAAGGTCGCAACCTGTCCTTAGATGTCGATGGTGATCGGCATCACCACGTAGACATAGTTCTCGCCAAGCGTGAACTTGCCGGGCGAAGTGCGTTCGCTGAACTCGAGCCGCACTTCGCTGCGTTCGCAGTTCTTGATGCCCTCGAGCACATAGTCCGGATTGAAGGCGATTTCGGCGTTTCCGCCCTTGAAAGCGACTTCCATGTGCGCCTTGGCGGTGCCCTTGCCCGAGGATTGGCCGAACATTTCCAAGTGGTCGCGAGACAACGACAAGCGCACGGCGCGCGCATCGTCGCCGGTGACGTTGGAGACCAGCCGCAACTTGCGGCTGAGGGTATCGGCGTTGGCTTCGATCGAGTGGGCGCACTCGCGCGGGATCACGGCGCTGTAGCGCGGGAATTCGCCGTCGACCAGGCGCACGAAGGCCTCGGCATGTTTGGTTTTCAAACCGACCTGGTTGTCGCTGAAATTCAGGCGCACCTGGTCGAGGGGGTCGGTGAGCACGCGGCAGAACAGCTGCATGCCGCGCGTGGGCACGATCGTGGGACGTGCGGCGCCGTTCGCCCCCGCTGGGGTGGGTTTGTAGTTGGTCGTGTCGTAGGGCGCGGTCGCCAGCGCCAGACGCCGTCCGTCCGTGGCCACGAAGCGCAGCAGCCCATCTTCGATCTCGACCAGCACGCCGTGCATGGCGTAACGACCCTGGTCGCGCGCCGCGGCGAAGGCGGTCTTGCCCACCAAGGCCGTGAACGTGCCGGCTTGCAGCGGCAGGGAACCCTCATCGGAGAAGCGTGCCACAACCGGGAACTCGTCCGGGTCGGCGACCACGAGCTCGCACGAATCCGAACCGCTCTCGACGCGGCAACTGCTGTCGCTCGAGTCGATGGTCACCGTCGGTTCGGTCAGGTCGCGCACGAACTCCAGCAGCACTCGACCGGGGACCACCACGGTTCCAGGTTCGTCGATCTTGACCCCGTCCTCGATGCGATAGCGCAGCGCAGCGTCCAAGTCCGTGACCACGACTTCCAGCGCGTCGCCGGTCGCGACTAGACAAACGTTGGACAGGATGGGCTTGGTGCTCTTGGCTGGGATCACGTTGTTGGCGATGGCCAGGGCCTCGCGCAGTTTCTCGCGATCGCAAAGGGCTTTCATTCGGGGTCTCCTTGGATAGGTATTCTAGTAGTCATCATCTTAAGCAATCGCGCGCTCGTGCATAACTTCCAGGCCGCGATCACAAGTCCAGGCGGGGTAAGGTCCCCCAGGGGCTGTCCCGGAGGCTAGCTCTTGTTCCGTCTCGTGTGGGCAAGTGTGGAGCAACGGCCGGTTGCCAAGGGTGGTCAAAAGCAGCCCCTCCCGCGGACCCCAGTGGCGGTGGAGGGTCTTGGAGTTATCCGGATCCGTGCACAACCTGTCCGCAGGCAACGGATGCCCGATTTCACTGATTTCCCCATTTCCATTGGGGCATGGTGGCGACCGCAGGCTTGCGCGGCCGTGCGAGCGCACGGCGCAATGCCACGGCAAACCGCCTCTAGCGGCTGCACTGCGCGGGTCCGTGGCAAGCAACGGCCGAGCTACGCGGGGTTGCGCCCGAGGCGATCCAAGAAGGTCACCACCATGGCGCGGAAGCGCTCGTCGCTGCGCATGGTCTCTTCGACCTTTTCGATGGCGTAGAGCACCGTGGAGTGATCCCGACCGCCGAAAAAGCGCCCGATTTCCTCCAGCGAATGGCGCGTGATGCGCCGCGCCAAATACATCCCCACCTGGCGTGGATGCGCGATGGCGTTGGTGCGACGCTTGGACTGCAAGTCGGCCACGCGCACGTTGAAGTGCGACGTCACGATCTTGAGCACATCGTCCATGCTGGGCACGCCCTTGCGCGTGGCAAACACGTCCACGAGCACCTTGCGCACCAAGTCGACCGTGACTTCCAAGTGGTTCAGCGTGGCGTAGCCGAGCACGCGCGTCACGGCGCCTTCCAGCTCGCGAATGTTGGTGTCGATGTTCTCGGCGATCAGGCACGCTACGTCATCGGGCAGTTCCCGGCCGCGCGCTCGGCCCTTGCGCCGCAAAATGGCCATGCGCGTTTCGTAGCAGGGTTTTTCGATCTCCGTGACTAGGCCCCACTTGAAGCGAGAAACCAAGCGTTCCTGCAGCGCCGGGATTTCCTTGGGCGAGCTGTCGGAGGAAAGCACGATCTGCTTGCCGGCGTTGAACAGCGTGTTGAAGGTGTTGAAAAACTCCTCCTGCGTGCGTTCCTTGTTCGCCAGCATGTGGATGTCGTCGACCACGAGCACATCCACGTTGCGGTACTTGTTGCGGAAAGCGGACAAGTCGCCGTTCTCCAGGGCACTGATGAAGTGGTTGACGAAGGTCTCGCACGACAAGTACAGGATGCGCGTGGTCGGATCGCGATCTAGCAACGCGGCGCACAGCGATTGCAAGAGGTGCGTCTTGCCCAGCCCCACGCCGCCGTGGAGGAAGAACGGGTTGTAGACCCGGCCCGGGGACTCGGAGACCCCCACCGCGGCGGCATGCGCAAAACGGTTGCAGGGTCCGACGACGAAGTTCTCGAAGCGGTACAGGTTGTTGAGCGAGAAGTCCGAGGGCCCCAGCAGGCTGCGCGGCGCGAGCACGCTGTCGCTGTACACCAGCGCAGGCAAGTTGGCGCCTTGGGAATTCTGGCCACCTGGTGCACCCGGTGCAGCGGATCCAGGGCGCGACGACGGGGCGGCACCAATGCTCGCGCCGGCAGAGGCGGTCCCGCGCGTGGATCCATTCGTCTGCGTCGCGCCCGCTTGGGACCCATCGCCAAAGGATTGGTCCGAGGATTCCGGACGCACACGGCCGCAGGCGAGTTCGGCGTCGACCTCGATCACGACGTTGCGCTCCCCGCCCAAGGCGCCCTTGGCGGCCTGCTCAATCAGCTTCAGGTAGTTGGAGCACAGCCAGTCGCGGGCGAACGCGTTCTGGACAGCCAGGCACACCTCGGTGTCGGAC
>JAKFYL010000174.1 GCA_021730845.1 Planctomycetota bacterium
AGCGCGCGCGCTGGAAATGTGCCTGGCACCAAAGGTGTGGGATTTGAGCCTGGCACCGTACCGCCGTACCGCCTGAGCCTGGCTCCGTACCGCCGTACCGCCTGAGCCTGGCTCCGTACCGCCGTACCCCTCGTACCCTGTTCCCCCGTACGCCCGCTACTTGGCGAATGCCTCGACGACCGAGGACTTGCTGAAGCCTGCGACGGTGCCGCCTCCGGCGACGTAGATCTTGCCTTGCACGACTACGGGGAAAATTCCGTGGCGCGGTGTAGGCATGGGTTTGTCCAGGCGCCAGGTCTGGAGTGTGGGGTTGTAGACGTCGACGCGATCGAACACGTTGCCAGCGACGGCTCCGGCGCCGTCGAACGTTTCGCCGCCAAAGACGTAGAACGCGTTCTTGAAGAATACTGCCTTGCCTGTGCCACCGCGGCCATTGGGCATGGGAGGGATGCTCGAACCTACGTCGAAGCTGGCGCTCCAGGTGTTGGACTGCGGGTCGTAGACCTGCACGTCGGCAAAGCCATTGGCCACGAAGTTACCTGGTCCGCTGCCGGCCCCGCGGCCTCCAAAGATCCAGAACTTGGATCCGTCCGTGCCGCTGGCGGCGTGATTGCGTCCCTTGCTTGGCGGCATGGGGGCGAGCGCGGTCCAGGTGTTGGTGGCGATGTCGTAGACGGCGCAGTCATCGACCGTCACGTTGCCCACGATGCCTCCCGAGACGTAGATCTTGCCGTTGATCAAACAAGATGCCACCGAACCGCCCGCCCAGGGCATGTCCGCACCCAAGGACCAGGTGTTGGTCGCCGGATCGTAGATCTGCACCTTGCCTTGGCCGGAGTCCAGCCCGCCGAGCAAGTACCACTTGCCGGCGTGTACTTCCGCGGCGTGGTGATGTCCGACGAAAGGGCGCACGGCCAGGTTGTCGACCCAAACTCCGGTGACCGGATCGCGCATCAGGGTCTTGTTCGAGCTCTCGCCCACCAGATACAGCCGGCCTTCGATCACGCCGCACGCGACTTCCCCGATCTGCACCGGCATGTTCGGGAGCGAACTCCAGCTACCTGGCCACAGGCCCGGAGTCGCCGGCAAATATTGGAATGCCGCCGGAATCGTGGTTTGCAGCGAGCCCACGCTTACGACGACATCCAGCAGACCTGACGGCGGCGCGGCCACTGCCGGGATCGTGCCGTGGATGCGCGTTGGCGTCACGGACGTTACGGTTGCCGGGACACCGCCGACCTGGACGCTCGTGTCCAAGGCGCTGCCAAAATTCATGCCGCCAATCACGAACGGCGTTCCGCCGCTCAGGGGCGCGCGCCAGGGCGTGATTTCCGTCGCCACCAGACCTGTCGCGCCGACGTCCTGGGGCAGGAAGATGCGCACGGAATTGTTCGTGTAGTCGATACCTACCAAGGCTCCACCCGGGCCCGTAAGCAAATCCAGCGAGCGGGTCAGCGGCGCAAGATCCGTCACGCTGATCACGGACTGCTTGTCGCCGGTCAGGTTCACACGCAGGGCCTGATCGTTCCACTTTTGGATTAGCAGGTTGCCGCGCATTTGCGAGGCGAAACAGGTCGAGCGGTATTCGACGATGCCGTTCGAGGACGAGGGCAGCGGCGAAAGTGCGGCCGTGTAATCCCAACTGGAAGCCTGCCAGTAGGGGTGCCAAACGTTTTCGCTCGGCACGTAGCGCCCTCGGGCGCGGTTGGCGTGGCCGTAATAGTGCGCGTATTCGATTCGCAGCAGCTTGTCCGGTTCGTTTGGTTGTCCTGCCCCGGTGTCCGTGTTCGGGCCTGTCGAAGCGGGGCCGAAACCGTAATTGGGGCCGTTGTCCGCCGCGAACAGTTCGCCCCAAGTGGTGAGCACCAAGTCGTAGGCGTTGCGCAGTCCGCTGGCGTGCACGGAAACGTGACTGCCTGGCAAGACATCGGAAACTTCGCCGAAGACCTGGTCATTCGTCGGTTGTCCCGTGGCGGTGAGTACGTGTTGCACGGCGCCGTCGAAGGCGGGATTGGACAACTCGACCCTGAGAATGGCTGCGGAGAGGGGCGACTCGGGCAGATCTCCCATGGGCGGGAACTTCACGCCCGCGTTGGTGTTGCTTCCGACGGGCACCAACATGTCGCCGTTCGAGTCGAATTCCATCCCGTTCACGGAGTGGTCGTGATTCGACGTAGGTAGCCCCGTGACGAGAGCCACCGGCGAGTCGAATCCAGGCTGCGTCAATACACTGATGCGCCCCGGATAGGGGGCCGGGCCGCTGAACGAAGATCCTCCTTGCGCGTACATCGAAGAGTGACTCACGTACAGCTTGAGCGGGCCGGCAGCTTCATACGGAGAGAAAGCCAAACCCAGGATCTCTTTGTTGCTCAGCGCGGAAACCCCCGGGTAGGTGACCGAGGACGCCAGGCTGTAGTCGGGATGGAACGTAAACGCCTTGATGTGACCAGTGCGCTGTCCGACGAACAAGCGACCGTCCGGGGCCCAAGCAGCGCAGGTCGGTTGGTCGGCGCCGTGCACCGGTCCGAGGCTGAACAGGATCGGCGGCGGGCCGCCTGGGTCGTACACGAATACACGCGGTTTGCTCGTGCCCTGTGGCGATTGCACCGTGACGGAAATGACGCCCGTGCCGGCCGGCACCGTGAACTCGATCTGCTTGGCGGACCACTTGGTGAAACCGGCCGCGGTCAGCGCGGTGGTACCCCAGTGCACGGTGATCTGGTTCTTGGGGAAGAACCCAAAACCGTCGATGACCAGCTGGTAGCCTCCGACAGTCGAGCCGACGCTGGGCATGGAGTGGATGATCGGCGCCACTAGGCGCGGATCGTGCACCAAAGATTCAGGCGGCAGCGGCGCGAAGGCTCCACCACCGACCGAGAACTCGAGCTTGGCGGGTAGTTGCGCCATGGCCTCCAAGGCCCAGCGCACCTCGATCGCATGGGTACCGGCGGCTAGGAAACGCGGCGTCGTGAACAGCGTGCCGTCGACGAACACCCGCGTTGCCGCGCCTCCCAACGCTTGGAAGTCATAGGTATCCGGCTGGGCTACGCCGAACGCAGCGTGGGCACTGGCCATCACATTGGCGGTAAACGGGGAACCACCAATGGTTCCGGCCGGGCCGGTTTCGACCGCCAGTTGCGCGCGCACCTCAGCGAAATCCGCGTTGGCGGGTACCAGGTCCAAGAGTTCGATCGGCGTCAGGCCGGTTCCCATGGCGTTGTAATAGGCCGTCAGCACTCCCGGAACCTGGTCCACGGCAACCACCTCGAAGACATCGAGGGCCGACAACTGGTGCTTGGGCGTGTTGTCGTCCTTGATCGTGAGTTTCACGTCATGGGCACCGACAGGCAGCGTCACTGTTGCAATTTCTTGGGTCGCCAGGACTTGACCGTTCTCTTCCCAAATCCACTCCGTAAGGGACTTGAGGGGTTCATGGGTATGGGAGTCCGAGCCATCCAGCAGCACATCCTCGACCCCGTTGGCGTCATAGTCGACGTGCGTTTCGTCCACCAGGATCACAGGATGCAAGTAGGGATCACCGCCCAGGCCCGCGCTGGTCGATACGCTGACGATTTGGCTGGGCACGAAATCGCCTGCAAAGGTCAAGCTGAACTGATTGACCGAGTGCGTATCAGGCTGGAACACCAAGGTGGCTACGAGCGAAGCGCCGGGAGCCACGGTCAGGTTCAGGGGATGGCTCACGTTCGTCGCCGAGCCGGAGAGAATCTGGCCGCCGATATCGACGTAGAAATCGTGACTGTCGCCGGTGGCGTGAGCGATGTCGAGCGAGGTCAGTTTGGCCGGGTGCAAGCCTAGGTTGCTGAGCGTCACCGGCTTGCTCAGGGTTTGACCGACGAGCGCGTCCAGGAGCGAAACGCTGGAAGGAGCCGCGGTCAACTTGGCCATGGAACGCACTTCGATGGCGTTGACCAGAGCCTTGCCTTGGCTGGCAAGGAATTGCAGGGTCAGCGCGCCATCGGCCACGGTGGACTCGAACTCGACGTCGTGCGCCGTCAGGACGCCTGCGTCGGCGGTCAGGTCCAAATCGACGACAACCGCAAGGCCCTCGCTGTTCACGCTGAACACGCGCTTTCCGATGTAGGAGCTGGGATCCAGTTCGGCCAGGCGCAGCTTCACGCGGTAGCCGCCGTTGGGCAGCGTGAAGTTGTAGAGGAAGGCCGAGCCGGTGCGTGCGTTGGCGTACAACGCGTCGTCGATGGTGGCGGCGATATTGCCGGGCGGCGCTGCGTTGACGATGGAACTGAGTCCTCCAAATCCGTAATCAGCGGCAAAGATGGCTCCGTTTTGCGCTTCGTAGCCGGAGCCCCCGCAGTTGGTGAGCACTTCGGCGCCCGTGGGACCATAGGCCACGCCGCCGAGCTTGAGCGACGAGGGTCGATGGGGGTGGGGGGTCTGCCGCAACGCCATGCTCGCCGCGAGCGCGCCCTGGGCATTGGGCGTCATGCTCACTTGCAGCGTGGCGGTCGAAAGCGGCGGGATCAGGATGGGAAGCTGCGAGCCAGTTTGAGCGATGAATTCGCCCGGGTCGGTGCCCTCGAGCAAAAATCCGTCCAAGCGCAGCGGCTGGCCGCTGGGATTGGTGACCGTGACCGCCTGGGACGCCGACTGCGCACCGACCTGAGTAGCAGGGAATTGCAAGGCCGCCGGGGACATGGTCAAGGCCGGAACCACATCGCCCAGGCGCGAGTAGGTGTAGGGGCCGTCGTCGTCCATCAGCGTGATCTTGTGCACCAGGCTGGTGCCCAAGCTGGCCCCCACGGCGCCCGTCAGCGTGAACTGGATGGTCTCGGTCGGTTCGGGAAGCGTGTCGGGCGCAATCGGGATGCTGAGGACCGCTTCCAGGCTGTTGGCGGGGATCACCAGAGGGCTCAAGGGGGGCGTGAAGTCCAATCCCGGAGTCGCGGTGCCCACGCGCGTGAACGTGACACTGACGCTTGCCGGCTGCACTGCCGAGAGCGTGACCTTTGCCGTCAGCGTGCCGGCGCCCTCCATGGCGGTCTGGGCGCTCACAGCGAAGTTG
This sequence comes from Planctomycetota bacterium, assembly GCA_021730845.1. GTDB lineage: Bacteria > Planctomycetota > UBA1135 > UBA1135 > JAKFYL01. The sequence continues at coordinate 5,042 of JAKFYL010000174.1, forward strand.
ACCACCGGTCCCTGCAGGGCGGCTGGTGCACTGCTTGCGAGGGTCGGCGCGAGAAAGAGGCTCGCGGCCAAGAGGGCCGTCGGCCGGAAACATTTTCCGGCGCGCGTTCGGGGCCAATAGTGGGACGAAATCATCTGGTCTTGGAATCGTTGGTCGTGGCCATGCCTCGCTCGGTGCAGGGGCACTGTCGCTGGCGCATCAGGATTCAGGGCATGGACCTTGAAGCTGGGGGCCATGGGTCAAGAGGGCCGCTAGCGATGCCAGGTGTAGCCCCAACTCATACGGACTTTCGGCAGGAATTCAAGTGTAGCCCGCAATGGAGTGCGTGACTGTTGCTTTAGGGTCAAGCGCGCTGCCATTGGTGCAAATTCGGTATTCTTCCGACCTCGAATGCGCAGTTGTTAGGACCCACGGGGCTGTGCCCTGGACTGATCGCGCAAGTCTTGCCGTTCCAAGACGCATGGGACCCGCACCTGGCCGCTAGGATGGGCTACCGACCGTTGTTTGCAGCCCGCGGCTCCCAGTCGGATTCCGCTGGGACCACCGCTACTTCGCCCACCGTCCCATCCTTCAAGGCACCATCAAGATGTCCCCGACCTACGCCGTGCACCGTAGAATTTTCGCCTCGCTGTCCGTTCTGCTTTGCTGCAGCTCTCTGCTGCTGGCCCAGGAACGGCGCCCCATGACCCTGCACGACATCGCCCGGCTGGGGAGCGTGGGTTCCGTCGCTCTCTCGCCCGACGGGCGCCAGGCGGCTTTTGTCCGCAGCGTGCCGCGCAAGCCGCTCGTCGACGATGACGGCCCGGCCTGGGCAGAGCTCCACGTCCTGGATCTGGAACGTTCCGTGGAACGCGCCTTCGTCAGCGGAAAAGTCAACGTGTCGGCGCTGGAGTGGACGTCGGACGGCAAGCACCTGACTTTCCTGTGCAAGCGCGGCGAGGACAAGCACACGGCGCTGTATCGCATCCCGATCGACGGTGGCGAAGCCAAGAAGGTCGCCAGCGTTTCGGCGGCCATCGCCAGCTACAGCCTGTCGCCCGACAACAGCCACGCATGTTTGGTCGCCGCCGCTCCCGAGAACGAGGCCCAAAAGAAGGTGACCGACAAGGGCTTCAAGCAGGAGATCTACGAGGAGGACCAAAAGCCGCATCAAGTATGGATTGCGCACCTCGACGGGGGCGAGACCAAGCCGCGCCGCTTGGAGCTGGCCGGGCACGTTTGGGCCGCGCATTGGAGCCCTACGGGCGACCAGCTACTCGTGGCCAGCGCGCCAACGCCCTTGGTCGACGATCAATACATGCGCCAAGAGGTGCAAATCGTCTCGGTCCTTGACGGCAAGGTATCGGCCCGCTTCGAGCATGCCGGCAAGTTGGGAGAATTGGGCTGGAGTCCGGACGCCAAGCACGTGGCCATGATCTGCGCCAACGATGTGCATGATCCTGATGCGGGACGGCTCAAGGTAGCTCCCGCTTCCGGCGGGTCACCGGTGGACGTGCTGCCGAATTTGGAGGGCTCGGTGGCTTCCTTTGCGTGGCAAGACGCAGACTCGCTGCTGGTGGTTGCGCATCAAGGCGTGTGGTCCAGTTTCGAGAAGATCGACCTGCAAGACGGAAAGCCTTCGGCGCGCAAGACACTGTTGGGCACCGGTGGTCCGGTTCTAGACGGGGTCGATCTCTCCGCCGATGGTCAAATGGCCACCTTTGTCGGCAGTGCTCCAACCCACCCGCCGGAGGCTTTCTTCATGCGCCACGGCGACAGCGCGGCGCGGCGCTTGACGAACTCCAATCCCTGGCTCGATGGCATCGAGCTAGCGCCCCAGGACGTCGTGAAATTCAAAGCTCGCGACGGACTGGAGCTCGAGGGCCTGCTCGTTCGGCCCTTGCATGAATCCAAAGGCACGCGCTATCCGCTGGTGATGTACGTGCACGGCGGACCCGAGGCGCACCACAGCCAGGCATGGCTAACCAACTACGGCGATCCCGCGCAGGTGCTCGCAGCGCGCGGCATGGCCGTGTTCCACGTCAACTACCGGGGCAGCACGGGCCGGGGCGTGGCGTTCAGCAAGCTCAGCCAAGGCGATCCCGGCGGCAAGGAGTTCGACGATTTGATCGATGCGGTCGACAACCTGATCGCCAGCGGGCTGGTGGACGGATCCAAGGTCGGCGTCACGGGCGGATCCTACGGCGGCTACGCGACGGCGTGGCTCTCGACGCGCTACACCGAGCGATTTGCCGCCGGCGTCATGTTCGTCGGCATCAGCAACAAGATCTCCAAGGTTGGGACCACCGACATTCCCGAAGAGGAGTTCTACGTCCACGCGCTGCACCGACCTTGGGACAACTGGCAAATGATGCTCGAGCGCAGCCCGATCTTCCATGCCAGCAAAGCCAAGACTCCTTTGTTGATCATGCACGGCAAGGACGATCCGCGCGTCAATCCCGGCCAATCGCGCGAGCTGTACCGCCACCTCAAGATGCACGGCAAGGCCCCCGTGCGATTGGTGCTGTATCCGGGTGAGGGCCACGGCAACCGCAAGGCGGCGGCGCGTCTGGACTACAGCATGCGCTGCCTGGAGTGGTTCGAGCACTACCTCAAGGGTCCTGGCGGCAATCCACCGCCCTATGAGCAGAAGTACAGCGAGCCGGGCGCCAAGGAAGAGGAAAAGCCGGGCCCCTAGGAATTGCGCCAAGCGGTTATCCTGCTTGGCCCCCTATGGCAACCCAAGTCAGCCGCTCCGAGCAGTCCAGCGAGTTTTTGGCCAAGCAGGGCATCCACGACGAGTGGCGCTCGGACTATCTCAATCCCTACCTAGAGCCCTTCTACGAACTGGCCTTTGCCCGGGTGCGCGAAGCCCTGGGCGCCAAGCCCGGTTCGACTCTGCTCGACGCCGGCTGCGGCTCCTGTGTGCACGCCGCGCGTTTCGCGCGCGCCGGGGTCAAGGTCGTCGGAGTGGACTTCTCGCAAGCAGCCTTGACCGATGCCCGGCGGGCGCTCGAGCGACAGGGCCTGGGTGCTTCGGTCGAGTTGCACCAAGCCGATTTGCGCAAGCTGCCCCTTGAGTCCGGCAAGTTTCCGGCGATCTCCTGCTGGGGCGTGCTCATGCACGTGCCCGACTTGGAGCCTGCCCTGGCCGAACTAGCGCGCGTGCTCGCACCCGGAGGGCGACTGGCCATCATGGAGAACAACGTCCATTCGTGGCATGTACGCTGGTTCGAGCCGACCCTGCGTGCGTTCAAGCGCGTGCTCGGCCGCAAGGTGGGCTCCGTTGCCAAGACCGAGCGTGGATTGGAAGAGTGGCGCGACGAGGGGTTGATGGTGCGCAAACTGGACCCAGCTTGGATCCAGGCAGCCATGGAACGACTTGGATTGCGCCTAGTGACGCGCTTTTCCGGCCAGTTCACCGAGATGTACACCTCGCTGCCTACGCGCTTGCTCAAGCGCGCCGTGTACCGATTCAACCAGCGCTGGCTGGAAGCCAATCGTTCGCCCGCGCGCGCGATGGGCAACATCTTCATTTTCGAGAAATGCGAATGAGTGCAGAACAAGCCATTGGATCCATCGGCTGGCACGACTTGACCTGCGAGGACGCAACCCAGGTGCGCGATTTCTACGCCCAAGTCGTGGGCTGGAAAGCGCAGCCGATTCCCATGGGCGGCTACGACGATTACGTCATGGAACCCGGCGCGGGCGGCCCACCGGCTGCCGGCGTGTGCCACAAGCGCGGAGCCAACGCCGACTTGCCGGCCCAGTGGCTGATGTACATCGTCGTGGCGGACTTGGATGAGGCGCTCGCGCGCTGCAAGCGCCTGGGCGGAAAGCAGCTCACGAATGTGCGCGCGGCCGGCGACGGTACGTTCGCCGTGATTCGCGATCCGGCGGGCGCGGTGTGCGGCCTATACCAGGCCGGCAAGCCCTAGCGCGGAACGGGCAGCTCGATCACGCTCAGGATTCGTTCCGCGCAGTACTTGGCGAACTGCTTGGTGCTGTCCGGCGAGAAGTGGCAGCAGTCCACGTACACGGGCTCAAAAGTGTGCTCGAACAGCTTGGAAGCGTCGAAGAACGCGACTCCGCGTGTCACAAGTTGCCGGCCGGCCTCGCGCAGCAGGGGGTAGCCCAAAACGACTCCTTCTTTCCAATGCTCGCTGATCGGGCCCGTATCCAATTCCTGGCGCGTGATGGGCTTGGATCCTTCGTCGTACAGCGTCGGCTGCAAGACATGCACGAACGGCACCCCGCGCGCGCGGCACATGGCCGCGAGGTTCACGGACGATTCCGCCC
>JAKFYL010000046.1 GCA_021730845.1 Planctomycetota bacterium
GTGGCCAGCTTGGGTGCTCGATACCGGAGCACCCAAGCTGGCCACGGTCGGCTCGGACACCGCGGCGCTGGAACTGGGTCAGTCGGTGTACGACCTGAAACTGCGCGCCGTCATGTGCGTGCCGCTTTCGTCTTCTGGTCAAGGAACCGATTCGGCTCGCGGGGTCTTGTACGTGGACAGCCGCGCTGCCACGCGCCAATTCGAAGCGCGCGACCTAGGCCTGTTCGCGGCGCTCGCGCAGCACATTTCGATTGCGCTCGCCAACGCCAAGTTGCACTTGGACTCGCTGGAGAAAGCGCGCCTGGAACAGTCGCTGGAACTTGCCAGCGCGATTCAGGGCGGATTGATGCCTCCCATCCCGCGCGACATCGTGAACCTGAACGTCCACGGCTGGTACCGTCCGGCCGAGCGCACCTCGGGCGACTTCTACGATTTCGTGCGCACCAAGGACGGCCGCCTGGCATTGATCGTTGGCGACGTCGCCGGACATGGCATCGGTCCCGCGCTCGTGACCGCCTCCGTGCAAGCCAGCTTGCGCTCGTACTTGCGCGTGCTGGGTGATCCCTGCGCGGCCATGGGACTGGTCAATCAGGACCTGTGCGAGCGCTCGGAAGGCAACATGTTCGTGACCGTGGTGCTGGCCCTCTTGGCCGCTGATGGCAGCATCGAGATCATCAATGCGGGCCACCATCCCCTGATCCTCGCGCGCCAGGGTTCCATCGAGATGCCCAGCGGCCACGGTCCCGCACTGGGGCTGGTCGACGGTCACGTGTTCGAAGTGGATGCGCGGCTGAACTTGGCTGCCGGGGACTTGGTGCTGCTGTTCTCCGACGGTTTGACGGAAGCGCGTTCGACTGCCAAGCCCGACGAACTGTTCGGACTGGAGCGGGTCAAGCAGCAACTCGTGGTCGCGCGCGAGCGCGGCGATTCGGCCGAGAAAGTGGCGTTGGCTTTGGCGCAAGCGGCGCTGGAGTTTGCCAGCAGCAACCACGAGGACGACATCACGTTGGTGGTGGCGCGCAGGCCGTGAAGCCAGCCGGCTGCGCGCGACACGGCAAACAGGCCAGCGCAAGCACGCGTCGATGAAGCCAGGGGCGGAAAAGCTCGTGCCGGAAAGCGTGCTGGCCGCCGCGCGCGTGCACCTCGGCCGGGATTTCCTCGCGCGACTGGAACGGCACGTTGCCAGGCTGCGTCTGCTCGGTTCGCGCCTGGATTCCATCGGGGCCTTTCAGGCGCGACGCAAGGGATTGGAATTCCTAGGTCACAGGCCCTACCAAGCTGGTGAGGATGCACGCGATCTCGATTGGAGCTTGCTCGCGCGGCTCGACCAGCCTTTCGTGCGCGTGCTGCGCGGCCAAGGGCGCCCCTTGCTGTGGATGGCGCTCGATGGTTCTCGTTCCATGGGCGTCGGCCGTCCTTCCAAATTGCAGGCGGCCGCGGAATTGGCCACGGCGCTAGGATTTGCGGCTGTGTCGGGCGGCGGGGTCGCGCAGTTGGTGGCGCCCCAGAACGGAGCTAGGTCTATCACGCGAACCACTCTGGGAGCGCCCCGGGACTTGGGGCCCTGGACCCAGGCCCTCGAAAGCCTCGACCTAGCTCGGACACCACCGTCTTGGAGCAGCGTCCAACTCTTGGAGGCGCCCGCGGCCAGCGCCGCGCAAGTCGTGTTCCTGTCGGATCTCATGGATGCCGATCCGGATGCCACTGCACTTGCCCTGCGGCGCATTGCCGGGCGTTCGGGCGAGGTCTGCGTGGTGCAGATCTTGGCGCGCGAAGAATGGGATCCACGCAGCTTGTCGAGCGCAGGCCACGCCGCAGCGTCTGCTTGGTCCTGGCTGGACCTGGAAACGCGCGAAGTGTGTGCGCATGACGGATCGCCCTCGCGACTTGAAGCGTACGTGCGCCTCTTGGCGCGTCACCGCGCCGCCTTCGAAGCGGCCTTGGCCCGCGTCGGGGGGCGCTTTTTCTCCCACTCCAGCGACAGCGACTTCGAACGCACGGCCTGTCGCATGACCAGCTCATTGCCATGAGCGGCTGGAGCACGTTGTTTTTCCAGCCTTGGTGGCTGCTGCTCTTGGTTCCGATCATGGCGCTGTGGCTCCTGTTCGCGCGCGTGCCCGCAGCGCGCCTTGTTCCCAGCGGAACGCTTGGGCTATGGAAGCAGCTTTCGTCCTCAACCAGCCAACGCGGTGCGCGCTGGACGCTGCCGCCCCCGTTCGCGAACTGCTTGGCCGGATGCCTGGCCCTTTGCGCGCTGGCCTTGGCGGGACCCGGTCGCGCTCCCGTTGCCAAGGCACAAGCCACCATCGTGCTCGACCTGGGCCCCTCCATGCAGCTTCCGGACGGGGATACCAGCAGCTCGCGCACGCGTCTGGAATCGGCCGTCGAGCGCGCACAGGCCTGGCTCGTGGATCGACATGCTAGCGAGGTGGCGATCTGGATCGACCCGCTCGCGCCGGGCGCGAGCGTGCGCGCCGCGCGACCTCCCTCACAATGGCTGGCGCCCGGCGTGCAAGATGCCAGTCCCGCGGATTGGCGCCGATTCGACCAGCCGGGGGTGCTGTGGATTTCCGACCATGTGCCTTGCGATCCGCTGCAAGCCGAATTGGTGTGCCTTGGGGCGCGCGCGGTTCCAGGACCGGTCGCCGTCGATGGCGCGGACCGCGTCGACTGGGACGGCAGCGCCCTGCAGCGCCAAGCGGGTCAAGCGCCGGAGCTTTGGATGGAATTGGACCCAGGCCTCGGGCGCGCGCTGGCGGACGTCGTGGCGCATTGGGCCGGCGCGCGCGGAATCCAGGTGCATAGCCCGGCGAGCGCGCCAGGCGAGCGCGAACGCACACGTGCGTGCTTGGTGATCGAGGCCAGCGGTCCCGCGACGGGTCGTCCGTTGGACGTGACGCACCAAGGTTGGAGCGCGCCCGGCGTGCTGCTCGAGCAAAGCGCGCTTGCATCCGCGGTAGCGCGGCCGCGAGTGCGCAGCGTTTGGCTCCAAGACGCGCAGCACGGCGCCTTGGTGACCTGGACGCCAGGACGAATCGAATGCTCCTGGTATCCGACCAAGGCTCCGCAAGGCGATGCGGGCGACACGGCGCTTTCTTTCGCCCGATTGTTCGAAGCTGCACTGGTTGCGCCGCCGCCGGTAGTTTCCGCCCACGCCCGAGCGCGCCAATCAGGGCCGTCGAACAGCAGCGCCACTCATGCAGGGGCGCGCCCGGTCGCACAAGCGGAGCGTTCCTTTCCGGCTAGTCGCGCGCGCGCCAGCGCCGTGCTCTGCCTGCTCGCCGCGGGCCTAGGTCTGCTTGGGCTTTGGATGCGCCAGGTCCCGCACTGAGTGCGGGGCCGCGAAGGTGCGGACCGGTGTAGAAATATCACGTCAGCGCCGCTTGCTCTATGCTGGGAAGCTTGTCCTTGGTGAACTCAACTCGCTCTCTGCTTCCCACGCCGCGACTAGCCGGCCCGCTGCGCGTTCACGGCCCCGCGCTGGCTGTGCTCGCGTTGGTGGTCGCGTTGTGCTTGTACGAGGCCGTGCTCGGTGTGCGCACGCAGGCGTTGACGGCTGCTGACTTCCTCGAGTTTTACCCTTTGGCGGCGACGCAGCCCGGTGGCGGGGGACGCAACGTGGTGCTCGCCGATCCCGCCATGCAAATGGAGGCTTGGGCGGTCCTGGCGCGCTCGGAATTGCACCAAGGTCGCTGGCCGCTTTGGAATCCGTACAACGGGGGCGGCAGGCCGCTGATGGGCAATTTGCAGTCGGCGCTGTTCTCGCCGTTCACTTGGCCGCTCTTGCTAGGTCCCCCGCAAGTGGGGCTCCTGGTCAGCGCCTGGGCCAAGCTCTTCGTGCTGGCCGCGGGCACCTATTGGTTCTTGCTCGAGCTGGGTCTGTCGCGTCGCTCGGCCGTGTTCGGAGCGCTGGCGCACGCAACCGGCGGGCTGTACTTCCTGTGGCTTTCGTATCCGCACGTGGGATCGCTGGCTTTCGTGGCCGTGGCCTTGGCCGCTGTGGAGCGCTGGATTCGTCGTTTTCGCACGGGCGAAAGGCCGGGGCGCATGACGGGCGCGATCTTGGTGGCCAGCTTGACTTGGATCGTGCTCGGCGGCCACCCGGAGGCTGCCGGCTTTGGCCTGTTGCTGATTGCCCTATGGAGCGCAGTGCGCTTGGCACACGTCGCATTGGCGGGAGCGCGCACCAAAGGCGCATGCGCGCGCTGCGCCGCTTCGCTCGTTGGTCTGGCGCTGCTGGCGGCAGCGCTGTGTTCGGTGCAGCTCTTGCCGTTCTTCGAGTACTTGCCGCGCACGGCCGTGATTCACAGCGCGCGCGAATCGCACTCGGTGTTTGCGTTCGAAAATTGGCCGTTGGCGTTTTTCCCCAACTTGGCCGGCCGTCCGGTGGACGGAATGTACTTTCACGACTCCATACCAGCGCCCAACTACCAGGAAGTCGTGGCCTTCCACGCCGGCGCGCTGCCCCTGTTTTTGGTGCTGTTTTCGCCATTGGTGCTGTGGCGAGCCTTGGCCTCCTACCAACGCGGCGCGGCCCTGACGTTGTTGGTCCTCGCACTGCTTGCGGCGCTGCTCTTCTTTCAAGGCACTGGCTGGAGCCATGTCTGGGCGGCTAGGCCGTGGTTGCACGTGCTGCCGCTCAATCGCGGTCAAGTGCTGTGGCTCTTGCCGGCCAGCGCGCTGGCGGCGTTCGTGCTCGAGCACCTTTCTACGCAGCGCTCCCCAAGGCCACAGGTCCTGGCTGGCTGCGTGCTTGCGTCAGGCGTTGGCGTGTTGCTTTTCTTTCGGTGGGGGGCCGAAGCCTTTCACGGCCTCTGGCTGGAGCCGCTAGCAGAAGGGCGCGCGCACGTACGGGAATTTGCCAATGCGCACGTCTGGCGCGTCAGCGCGTGGTTCTTGACCGGAATCGCGGCACTGGCGCTGTGCTGCTTTCGTGGTCCCCGGCCCTTGCGCCTGGCAACAACGGCGCTGGCGAGTGCGGCGCTGCTTGGTTCCAGCGCCATCGAACTGCGCGGCTATGTGCCCACCAGCCCCAAGCACCAGCGCTTTGCCCGAACATCCGAGATGGATCGCTTCCAAGGCGCTGTGGGGACGGAACAGTTCGTGGGTCTGGGAACGGTCGTGCTGCCGGCCGACAGCAACTCCGCGTACCGCCTGCGCCAGTTGTCTGCTTACGACGGCATGTGGCTGGAGCCGTACGATTCGCATTTCGCCATCGCCTTTCAGGGAAAGAACTTGGGGCGCGACGCGACCAGCGCTACCGCCCAGGCCTTGGAGCGATTTGGGACGCCGTGGATCGCCTCGAACAGCGACTGGCCGGCCTTCGAAACGGAGTTCTCCTACTTGCGCCCGTTCCGACTGATCAGGCCGCAGCACGCGTTGGTGCATTCGAGCCAGAGCGTCGTGCAGCGCTTCGTGCCTTCGCGCGATGGCCTGTGCGCCATCCGCATCCGGTTCGCCGCCCAAACCGCCGGGCGCGACGCTGCGCTCGACTTCGAAATCCAAGACGATACAAGTGGCAGCGTCCTTGCACGAGCAACGACGCATTCACGCGCCTTGACGCCCGACGGGTCCGGCCTGCTCCAATACGTGTTTCGCTTCGAGAACCTGCGCGAAATTGCGGGACGCCCGCTGAGCCTGCGCATTTCGTCTCCAGCCGGCGCATTGGGCCAGGCGCCGATCGTGCGGCTTTCCATGGGCATGGATCACCTGCGACGTCGCGACGCGGCGCGCTTCTTGGCGCGCAAGAAGCTGTTTCCGGTCGCCACGTGGGATGGAAACGTAGCTTGGAAGCTCTACCAAGAAGTGCCCGGCAAAGGTCCGCTCACGCGCCTAGAGGGCGGCCTGGACTTCGACTTGAGCTACGGCCTGGATCGACTCCAGGCCCATGGCATGTTCGCCAATATGCATTTGTACCGCTACTCCGGCCAAGCCAGCCGCGCTTGGCTGGTGGGTGAAGCCACGCTGCTTCCCGATGCGGATTGGAAGAAGCGTACGGCCGCCGCGGGGGGCTACAGCGCGGCCCACGAAGTGTTGATTGCGGCGGGGGAAGGGGTTCCTGCAAACAAGGAAATCCTGCGCGGCGAGCGTTCCTTGGCCACGCGCCTGGACCTGCCTATGCGAACAAAGTGGCAGGTGTCCTCGGAAAGCGGAGCTTGGCTCGTGACCGCGCAGGCTTTGTATCCAGGCTGGAAAGCCAGCATCGATGGGACAGTGGCGCGCCTGTGGCCGGCCAACGGCGCCTTTGCGGCTGTGCGCGTGCCGCCCGGGGAGCACATCGTCGATCTGGTGTACGCGCCAGGGAGTGTGCGCCTGGGTGCGTGGATCAGCGCGCTGGCGGCCTTGCTCGGCGTGTGGCTCTTTTTGCGCGCGCGCGAGGCCCACTAGTCGCTGACTTCTTCGATTCTGCCGTAGCGGCGCGTGAAGCGCACCAGCGCGATGAGTCCCACCGCCACGGCGAACCACAGGGTGCACAGGCGCGCCACGATAACCGCCGCGGCCGCGGATTGTTGCGCTGCCTCGAGCGCCAAGCCGGACTTGGAAAAGTGTCCGCGCAGCAGTTTGCCCAAGGAGAATTCGGTCACGCCCAATCCCCCGGGAGCGAAGATCATCAATGCGCCGGCAACTGCGCTGAAGGCGAAAGCGAACACGGATTCTTGGAACTGGATCCCGCCCGGAACCAGCGCGGTCGCGATCCAATGGAACGCCGCGCACTCCAGGCCCCAGCCCACGCATGCAATCGCGACCGGAAGCAGCAGTTCCTTGGGTTTGAGAAGCAGGCGCGCGCTGGCGAACGCGCCTTCGACGCGTTCCGCCAGGCGCCAAAAGTAAGGTGTGCGCTTGAGCGTCTTGCGCGTCGCGGTAGATACCTGCTGCGAACCCAGTGCGAGCACGGCGAACGCGCAGGCCAGGAGCCCTACCCAAGAGATCCAGGCATACTCCGACATGGCGCCGGAACTGGCGACCGCGATGAGGATCAAGTAGCCAAGCAAGTCGGTGACGCGCTCGGCGACCACGATCGGGGCGGTTTGGTGGATGCGCGCGCCATGCACCTGGCGCACGAGCCAAGACTTGAAGACTTCGCCCATCTTCCCGGGCGTGACCGACATCGCCAGGCCCGCCAGCGAAATCAGGAACGATTGGCCGGTGTCCAGGCGAATGTCCAGCAGCCGCAGATAGCGCTGCCAACGCAGGAATCGCAGGCAGTAATTGCAAAAAGCCAGCAAGCACGAACCGGGGATGACCCACCAGGGAATCTGGCGCACGGCGCGCACCACCTGACCGGCGTCGGCCCACAGCAACATGCCCGCGTACAGCAGGACTCCCAGGACGATCCCAACAACCAGGCGTTGTTGCAGTTTGCGCGCCGCGTCGCTCAAGCGCGGGGCTCCACTGTGCCTGGCGCCGCGCTAGGTTTGCCGAACAGGAACACGATGGCTACCAAGCAAGCCGTGCCCGCTCCGAGCGCAAGCCAGGGCGACCAATCCAGGAACGCGACCGGGAAATACCCCAGGCCAGCGGCCACCGCGAGTCCGGTCAAGGCGTACGGGATTTGCGTGCGCACGTGATCGATGTGGTCCGCGGCGCATGCGGTCGAGGAGAGCACGGTCGTATCCGAGATGGGCGAGCAGTGGTCGCCGAAGATCGAGCCCTCCAGCACGGCACCGATGCACAAGAGCAACAGGCGCGATCCGCCAAAGCCCGAATCTTCGCCCAAGTGGTAGGCGAGTCCGGGAACGAGTGGCAAGAGGATGCTCATGGTGCCCCAGGAGGTCCCCGTGGCAAACGCGATGGCGGAAGAGACGAGCAGCAACAGAATCGGCAACAACTCCGGCGCCACGCGATCTCCCATCAAGGCCGTCAAGTACGGCGCGGTTCCCAGGTGCTCGCAAGTCGCGCCGATCATCCAGGCCAGGTACAGGATGCCGATGGCAACGCTCATGGAGCGCAGCGTGGTCCATGCGGCGCGCAGCACGGCGCCGCCCAGGCCTGCGGCCAAGGCAATCGCGACGGCGAGCGCTAGGGCAACGGCAGAGCCGAACAGCATGGCTGTCGGGCCGCTGCCTTTGTACAGCACGCTCGTGAGACCGTTGATGGAAAAGAGCTCTTTGGCGGAGATCTGGAACGCGCCGCCGATGTAAAAAATCCCGAGCAGGGAAAGACCCAAGAAGGTCGCCAGCGGCAGCAGGGCGCGCCAAGCCTTGGCCTGCACTCCGGGCGGCAGTTCGCTCAAGTGGCTGGCGTCCGCGGCCATCGGCGTGCCGCCCGCGCGCACCAACTGACCGGTCGTCCGCGCGCGGCGCTCGGCCGTCAGCATGGGCCCGAAGTCCCGGCCGGTGATGGCCACTAAACCGGCCATCAGCAAGGCGAACCAGCAATAGAAGCGCAGCGGTATGGTGGCGAGAAACACCGCGAAACCCTCGCTCGCGGCTCGACCCGCGCTGGGCAACTGGGCGCTGTAGGTCGAAACTTCGAATGCCACCCAGGTCGAGAAGATCGAGATGCCGGCTACCGGCGCAGCCGTGGAATCGACCAGATATGACAATTTCTCGCGCGAGATGCGGTAGCGATCGGTCAAAGGGCGCATGGTCGTTCCAACCAGGACGCAATTGGCGTAGTCGTCGAAGAACACCGCTAGCCCCATGAGCCAAGTCGCTACCTGCGAGCTGCGGGCACCTTTGGCGATGCGCGACAGCCAGTCCACCATGCCACGCACGCCGCCCGAGCAGGTCATCACGCCGACCAGGGCGAGCATGCACACCACGAACAGGATCGTTTGACCGCGCTGCCAGTCGGTCAGCTGGGGCAGCAGTCCCTCCTGCAGCGTTTGGGACAGCGCGCCGAGCGCGACTTGCGGGGTGGACGCGCCTTGGCGCACGAGTTCCAGCCCGCCGCCGAGCAAGACCGCCGCCACCAGCGACAGCAGCGGCTTGCGCCACAGAATCGCCAGCACCACGGCAAGCAAGGGCGGCAAGAGCGAACGGCGATTGGGCGCGCGGTACTCCGTGTAGGACTGCAGCGCAAACCCATCGGGCCCGCGCGCTTCGATGGACAGGGACTGGCCCTCGAGTCGGCACCCGAAATTCACGCCTTCGCGGCTGGGGGCTACTTCGCCCTCGATTTCCAAATCCTGCCCAGGGCGCGTGCTGCCCGGTGCCGGATTGCGGGCCGCCTCGCGCAGGGCCGCCACGAGCGAGCGACGCGCGAGCAGGTGCAGTCCCAGGTCTTGACTCGGCGTGTCGACGGATTGCATCAAGACTCCGCCCAGGAC
>JAKFYL010000185.1 GCA_021730845.1 Planctomycetota bacterium
AAAAGGGCTGGTTCCGCGCTAGTATCGATCCCGGATACCACGGACCAGCAAACAAGCGCCGGTCGCGGCGTGATAGGATCAGCGCTCACTCGGTCTAGTTCCCCAGTCTCTTAAGCAAGCTGGAGCTCGTCATGAAGAAGTTTGGACTGGTCTCATTGTTCGCGTGGCTCGTAGGCAACTTGGGACTCGCGCAGACGACGTGGTACGTCGACGTGAGCGCAACGCCGCCCGGCAACGGTTCGATTGCAAATCCCTACGCGAGCATTCAGTACGCCATCAATCAACCAGCGACAACGTCTGGCGACACGATCTTGGTGGCACCCGGCACGTACCTGGAGTGGATCGATTATAGCGGCAAGTCGATAGCACTAAAGAGCACTCACGGACCGAACGTCACCAAACTTGGGACGGGTGCCGGGGCATACTTCGACATCGGCATAGTTACTGTGCAGAATGGCGAGGCGGTCGGAACGAGCCTTGAGGGGTTCGGCTTTGTTGCTGGACTCGGGACGTTTTCGCGCTGCATCGCCAGCGTTGGGTCCTCCTTGCGCATTGAGTCTTGCACCGCTCAGGACCTGGCGAATGCCAACCCTGGCGCGTTCTTGAACGCGAAGGATTCTTCGGTTCTTGTAAGTAAGTGCGACATCCAGCGATTAACAGCCCAGCGCTCTGGATGGGGTGGTGCGATTCGATCAGAAGGAGGATTCCTAGAGGTTGTTGACTGCTCGATCTCGGGTTGTTTGATCTATTCCAGTGGCGGCGCCATGGCAGTGATCGGAGGAAGCGTGAGTGTTCGCAACTGCCTCTTTAGGGGCAATCGCTGTGGCGTAGATGGCGGTGCGATTATGACCCTGGGGGCCGATTTGGACTGTCGAGATTCGGTCTTCTTCGGCAATCTCGCCGGAGATGGAAATGGTGGAGCGATTGACTGTTCGGGGCTTTCGACAACGATTGTGAATTGCGCCTTTTCCCACAATCGCTCGTCTGAACGACACGGCGGAGGGATTCGATCGTACTCCGCAGTGTTAAGTGTTCGCGATTCCCTTTTCTTGCAGAACATGGCGCTTCGGGGCTGTGGGGCTTGGATAACCTCGGGAGTCGGCACATTCGAACGATGTCGGTTCGAACGGAACAGGACGGAACCCTACTACTCGGGTTTTAATGCATTGGGAGCCGGCTTGGGAGCCTCGACGACACCTGGAACTGCTGCGATTGCAAAGCACTGCGATTTCGTTGGAAACACTGTGCGAACATGGCCGGGCAGCTCTGGTGGCGGCGCGCACAACGCGACCTTGGAGAATTGCGTGTTGGCCGCCAACGGGTTCCTAGACGTGGGTGGCCCCTACGAAGGCTCTGCAGCATCCAATTCAATTCTGCGGAACTGTATCGTTTGGGGCAATGCAACGTTGGGAACCGTGCTCACGAACTCGTGCAGCGCGACCTGGTCCGACGTTCAAGGTGGATTCCCTGGTACCGGAAACGTGTCAATCGATCCGATGTTCTGGGAAGCGTCCACCGGTGACTTCCACTTACGTTGGCAATCGCCCTGTATCAACGCCGGGGATCCAAGCAGCCCGCTCGACCCGGATGGTTCCGTGGCGGACATGGGAGCGTATCCCTTCGCCACCAGTTACGTTGGTGGTGCGACGATTTACTGCGCGGCCAAGGTCAACAGCCTTGGGTGCACGCCTGCGATAGGGCACAACTCCGCGCTGCCGAGTGTTTCCGGCGGATCGTTTGGTGTATTCTTGCTCCGCATTCGACCGGAGCTTGGCGGCATTTTCTTTTGGGGAAGCGGGGCCGCAGCCGTTCCGTTCCAGGGCGGAACGTTGTGCGTCCAAGCGCCCTTGGTGCGGACGCCCATTCAGTCGAGCGCGAGCTGTAGTTCGGTCGACGGCTGTCCGCCTGGGCCATGCCTTGGATCCCATTGGTTCCAGTGGACATCCGCTTACATGGCATCCCAGGGACTTTCCGCGGGCGTTTCGGTCGCATGTCAGGCATGGACGCGCGATCCCGATGATCCTTTTACCACCGGGCTGAGCAACGCCGTGCTCTTCACGCTCTATCCCTAGGTCAGCATGGAGCTGACGATGTCGCGCTCCATTTCGAGTTCCTTGACCGTGGCGGCGATCTTGGATTCCAGGAACGCGTTCATGGGCAGACCTTTGACGATTTGGTAGCCGCCTTGCCCGTCGGCGCGCACCGGGAACGAGCTGATCAGTCCCTTGGGCACGCCATACGATCCGTCGCTTTCGACGCACACCGAGCGCCACTGGCCGGCCGGCGTCGGCCGCACCAAATCGCGCACGTGATCGATCAGCGCGTTGGCAGCCGACGCGGCGCTCGAAGATCCCCGTGCGGCAATGATCGCCGCGCCGCGCTGCTGCACGGTCTTGAAGAACTCGCCTTCGAGCCATTCCTTGTCGCGGATGACTTCGTTAACCGGCTGGCCGTTGATCGTGGCGTGGAAGGTGTCGGGCACCTGCGTCGACGAATGGTTGCCCCAAATGAGCGTGCCCGCCACGGCGCTGATCGGGACGCCGGCCTTGGCCGCTAGTTGCGCCTGGGCGCGATTTTGGTCCAGGCGCGTCATGGCCGTGAAGCGACTTGCCGGCACGCCCTTGGCCGATTGCAGCGCGATCCAACAGTTCGTGTTGCAGGGGTTCCCAACCACCGCCACGCGCACGTCCTTGGCTGCATGCTTTGCAATGGCTTGCCCCTGGCCCACGAAGATCTTGCCGTTGTCCTTGAGCAGGTCGTTGCGCTCCATGCCCGGGCCGCGCGGCTTGGAACCGACCAGCAAGGCCCAGTTCACGCCGCCAAAGCCTTCGGCCAAATCGCTGGTCTGCACCACGCCCGCAAGCAGGCCAAAAGCGCAGTCGGCCAGTTCCATGGCCACGCCTCCAAGTGCTTGCAGCGGCTTTTCGACCGGGACTTCGATCAGGTGCAAAATGACCGGCTGGTCTGGACCGAACATCTCTCCCGCGGCAATACGAGGGAGCAAGGCGTAACCAATCTGACCAGCGGCGCCGGTCACTGCGACACGGATGGGGGCTTTCATAGGCCTGCACAAGATAGTGCGCAGCAGCTTGGCGAGCCAGCAGCGGGTATGCTGAACTCCCAAAGGCCCCCCCAATGAACCACGCGCCAGCCATCACACAGGAAGGGACCGAACTTTCGCGCCTCCTTGGCGAACTGGCGCGGGAGGCCCAGGCCTTTCGTTTCGAGGTTGCGCCCAACCCCACGGTCGGTGCCGCGATCTTGTCCGAGGGCCTGGTGATCGCCCGCGGCTACCACGAGTATTGGGGCGGTCCGCATGCCGAGGTGCGCGCCATCGAAGCCGCGCACAAGTCCGGCGTCCCAGCCAGCGCCTGGGATACGCTGGTGGTCACCCTGGATCCTTGCACGAGCTTCGGCAAGACGCCGCCGTGCACGGACTTGGTCCTCACGTCCGGGATTCCGCACATCGTGTCCGGCTCCAGCGACCCCGACCCGCGCGAGCGCGGCAAGGCGCTGGAGATGTTGCGACTGGCTGGTCGCCGGGTCGAGAGCCTAGCCGCCACGCCCGTCGAGCGCTGGGCGCCGCATTTCGTGCGCTGGATCGGCCACGAGCGACTGCGCAGGCCGCGTCCTTGGACCATCGCCAAGTGGGCCCAAACGCGCAGCGGGCATTTGAATCCGCCTGCGGAGATCGGCGATGGGCGTTGGATTTCGGGACCACAGGCGCTGGCCCAAGTGCAGGTCTTGCGTTCGCGGGTCGACGCCATCGTGACCGGAGTGAGCACGGTGCTGGCCGATGATCCGCGTCTGACCTTGCGCCCCTCCGAGCATGCAACCGGCCGCGAATGGAAGGCCCCGCGGCGCATTGTGCTCGACAGTTTTCTGCGCACGCCGCCGACTGCGCGCCTATTCCAAGCGCCCGGCGCGGGAGAGTATGCAGGCGAAGTGCACATCCTTTGCCAGGCCGGCGCCGATGGCGCTCGCCACCGCGAGCTAGCGGCGCGCGGTGCCAAGATCACCAGCCTGCACTCCACGGACATGACGCACATTTCCTTGCGCGAGCTGCAAGAGTGGCTGTGGAGCCAAGGCTTGCGGCGCGTGCTGGTGGAATCCGGCCCCGAGCTGCTCTCGCGCTACCTGGAGGCTGGATTCGTCGATCAATTGCGGGTGTTCACGGGCAATGTGTCCGGCGGGCAAGGCGAGACGATGGCGCACTGGTTTGCGCAGCTCAAACTCGACTCGCGCCGCGACGCCGAGGTCGGCCAGGACCAGGTGTTCGAGGCTTTCGTGCAAGGTCAGACTGCGGGCTAAAAGGGGCCAAGAGCCTGCTTGGATCACGGCGCGGCCGCGCCGCGTGTATGCTCCAGTTCGTCTTGTTGCGCTTTCGTCTCCACCGTCCGGGCCTGGCTCTTAGGAGCTCGTCCACCTCGTTCGTTCCGCGGGCCGCTTTGGCCGTGCTGGCGATGCTTTGCTGGCTGTGCCTATCCGCTTGCCATGCGCTAGCGCCCAAGCCGAAAATCGCGCCCTTGGACCCGGCTGCGAGCGCGGCATTCGAGGAAGCTCGCGCTTGGCTGCGCGCCAGCCAGATCCTCGAGCACGAAAGCGGTGTGGCAACCGCCGACGAGGAATCGGCGACGCCGGCGCGCACAAAGGCGCGGCAAAACGCGCTTGCAGCCTTGGAGCGCGCCATCGCCATCGACCCCAAGTGGGTCGCTCCCTGGCGCGTGAAGGACGAACTCTTGCGCGAGGATCTGCGCGGCCTCGAAGCGCTGGAAAACCACCTGGCGGCCTTGGCCCAGGAGCCGGACAACGCCGCGCGCGAGTACTTGGTCGGACGCTTGCTCGGCACGGCGGCCATGCAGCGTTTCGAGCGCGCAGCCAGGCTCGACGCGAGCCTGAGCTGGGCTTGGCATGGGCTGGCTTTCGTGTCCAGTTCCAGGGGCCGCTTTGCAGAAGCTGCCACTCTCGAGCAGCGCGCGCTGAACCTTGCGCGCGACTCCTACGAGCGCTCGTTCTTCACTGCCGCCAAAGCGCGCTACTTGGTGGCCTCGGACCAAAGCGCCAAGGCCCTGGAGCTGCTGCGCGCGCGGCTCAAGGACAGCGATCTCTTGGCCACCGACACCACCGAGTTGGCGGTGCAAACCGCGCGCGTCGAGTTGTCGATGCTGTTTCGGCCGGAGGCTCGCGCTGGGCAGCAGCGCGCCCTGGAGCTCTTGCGCGAGCGCGATTTGACCGACCAGGAGGTCGAAGCGCTGGCCACCGAACTGCGCCTGGTGCGCAGTTCCGACGGCCACAGCTCGCTGGAACTGGAGCTGGCCCTGGCGGCGCGCGCGGGGCGCGCACGCGACCGCATGCGAGCGGAACTGCTTCTCGACCAGCGCCCTACGCCCTTGGCCTTGGGCCTCTTGCGGCGCAGCCGCGAATCCTCCGGGCTAGATCTGCGCCAGGGCGGACCCCTGCTGCGGGCGGCGCGCTTTGCGGCCGGCGATTTCTCCGGCGCGGTCGAAGACTGGTTGGCGGACTTGCCGCGCGTGGTTTTGGACCAGTCGGGCATGCCGGCGGACGCGGGTCTGCGCTCGGTCGTGCAATTCGCTCGCGGTTTGCCGGCCAGGCCGGACGCGGCTGTGCTCGCGCGCTTTGGCGAAGAACTGTTGGCGGTCGGCTGGTTTCGCGAAGCGCGCAGCGTGGCCAGCGCCATCGCCACGCACGACCTGGACGCAGCCTTGTCGCTCGACGAGCGGGCGGCCGCTGGGCAAGACCTGGTCAGCTCCATGCGCCGGGTGCTCTACAGCGTCGACGAACGTGCCTCGGCGCGGCTTGCCGATCCGGAAGGACCGCGGGCGCCGCGCAATTTGAGCAGCCTGTTGTCGGCCCTGGCGCCGGTGGTGGCGCGCGCGCGGCGCGAGCTGGGCGGGGAATTCGAAACGGCGCGCGTGAGCGAAGAATTGCTCGCTTCGCCGCGCATCGATTACGGCCCGGTAGCGCAAATCATCCATCCCGGCCCGCGCTTCAGCAGCGAGGACGAGGCGCAAGGCAAAGGTCCAGCCGGGCAGAGTGTTCCGGGCCTAGCCAGCGTGCTCGACAAACTGGGTCGCTTTGCGATCGTGGGCCAAGTCATGGGCTCCGATCCACCCGACGCCGTGCTCTTGCAGCGGGTGCATGTGATCGAAGAGAGCGGATCCCACTTGGGAACTGCCTGGAAAGGCACCACTGCCTGGTGCGACGGGACGGAAGTCCGCAGTCGCGCGGGGCGTCTGGGGGCGAGCATCGCGGGCGCGGCGTTGCACGAGGGCTACTGGATCGACATCGATGCCGTGCGGCGGGAACGCGACGACTGGCAGCGCTTCGAGCGCGAGTTCTTCAGCGTCGACGATGGGCGCGTCGAGCGCGCACTGGCCTTGCGGGGCTTGCCCCTGGCGACGCTGGCGACCTACAGCAAGCCGGACCGCCGGGAGTCGGGCGTTTTCCTGGGACAGTCGGACCGCGTGCGCCTGGCGATCTTGGCCCAGCGCCGGCGCGAGCAGGGCAGTTTGGCGCATGGCCTGGTGGGGCTGGACGAGTTGATCGCCAATACGGCCATCCACGAGCAAGCGCACTTGTGCGACCGCGCGCGATTTCTGCCGATTTCACGCAATCTGGGGCGCGTGCTAGCGTTCGTGGCAACGGTCGGCTTGAACCCGAGCAAGATCGCCGAGCGCCTGGAGTATCGCGCCGAACTGGTGGCGCTGTGTCGCGCCAAGGATCCACGGGTGGTCCTTGTGGGCTTGCTACGCGCCAGCGAACAGCGGGAGGGGGGCTTGACGCCGCATGCGAGCGCTTACGCCCAGGCGTTGCGCGATTTCTTGAGCGTCCTGGACCAGGAACTCACCCGCGACCCGACGAAGTGGCCCGAGCTTTCGCCCGACCACTTCCTGGTGCACCAGTTGCACCGTCTGGGAGCGGAGAAAGTGCGCCAGTTGGGCCTGCTCGTGGCGCGCCGCGAAGGCTTGTCCGACTAGCCCCCGACAATGGGCTTTCGTTGCCAGCGCCAGGGGCCCGGTTAGGCCGCCTGACCCTGGCCCCTGGTTTGCCCCAGGGACGGCGCAGCTTGTGCGTTGACACACTACAGGTTGCGTGTTCTGCTCCTAGCCCGGACCGGTCCGCCAGGCCGCCTGCTTCCGCCTAGGCGCCCGCAAGCTGGCGCTCCCCTTCGGAAGCATGAGGTGCCCCCGTTGCAAACAAGACAACGACCGCGTGGTCGACTCCCGCGCCGCCGGCGAGGGCGCGGCCATCCGTCGGCGTCGCGAATGCCTGCAGTGCTTCTTGCGCTATACGACCTACGAGCGAGTGGAGGACACGCCGCTGCGCGTGGTCAAGAAGAGCGGCGAGCGCACGCGCTTCGAACGCGAACGCGTGCTGTCGGGAATGATGCGCGCGTGCGAGAAGCTGCCTGTGTCGGCCGAGCAATTGGAGCAGGCCGTGGCGCGTGTCGAAGCGCGTTGCCATGAAGAGTATGACCGCGAAGTCCCCAGTTCCGTGATCGGCAATTTGGTCATGGAAGAACTCAAGCAACTGCACCAGGTGGCTTACGTGCGCTTTGCCAGCGTGTACCGAGAGTTCAAGGACGTGCATCAGTTCTTGGACGAACTCAAACCGATCCTGGAAAACAAGCCTGCCTCGGGCACGGGTCCGAATACGCCCTAGGTCATGCCGCTCACTTTCGTACGCAAACGCGACGGTCGTCTGGCGGCCTTCGATGAAAGGAAGATCGCGGCCGCGATCCAAAAGGCCCAGGACGCCCAAGGCGAAGACGATCCGACTTTCGCCAGCGAAGTAGCCGGAGTCGTGCGCTTGACTTTGGAAGATCGCTTCGCCAGCGGTCCGGCCGAAGAACCGCCCGACATCGAGGAAATTCAGGATCTGGTGGAGCGCGCGTTGATCGAGCTTGGTCGCACGCAAGTGGCCAAGGCCTACATCCTGTATCGCGAGCGGCGTAGCCAAGCGCGCGCGGCACTGGAGACCAAGGCTGCGCCGCCAGCTGGGGCTCACGCCGTGCAAGTCCAGGACGCACAGGCCAGCCACCCGTGGAGCAAGGCGCGCATCGTCGCCGCGCTGGTGGCCGAAGCCGAACTTTCGCGCGAGACCGCCGAGCGCGTAGCGACCACGGTCGAAGCGCGCGTGTGGCAGTCCGGATTGACGCGCATATCCACGAGCCTGGTGCGCGAACTGGTCGACAACGAGCTGGTCAATCTAGGCCTGGACGCCGCACTGCGCAGACAGGTCAGTTTCGGCTTGCCGGTCGCGGACCTGCGGCGCGCTTTCGTCGCTGTGCCGCCCACGTTCGATGCGCTGGCGCACGGCGACGCCGGGCGCGAAGCGCAGTGGTCGCGCTCCCTGGCCGAGCGCGTCAGCGCTCAGGTCTTGCGGCGTTTCGCGCTGGCGGAAGTGTTTTCGCAGCGCACCTTGGATCGCCACTTGGCCGGAGACTTGCACCTGGAAGGCTTGGAGGCGCCGCAGCGCTGGCTGACCTTGGCTGCGCCGCTCGACCTGTTCCAGGAATCCCAGGCCGAGGTCAGCTTGCAGGCGGACAGCGCTTCGATCGCGCCCGCCTTCCAGGCTCTGGGTGCGCTGGCCGACCTCGCCGCGAGTGCCGCTGGCCACCTGGTCGTCGAATTGTCCGCCTCGGACTTCGATGCAGCCTTCGTCCAAGGACGCAGTCCGGAGCGCGCGCGGCGGCGCGGGCCGGCGGCTTCGCTTGCGGACCTGGACGGTTGGCTAGCTGCGATCGAGGGCCTGTCCCGCAGCGGGGCAGCGCGCATCGACCTGGCGCTTTCCGCGGGCGTCGAGCCGCAAGTTGCGTCCGTCTTGGTGTCCAGTTTGGCGCGCCGAACGCATCCGAGAGCCAGCAAGCTGCACCTGGAATTGGCGCAGGCTTCGCACATCGCGCGTGAGGGTGACGCGGGCGCTCTGGGCCTAGAGCGCTTGCTCGAAGAAGGGCGGGTCATCGTGCACTGGAGCGCGGCGAGCGGGCGCGAACAAGGAGCGCCGCGTTTCGTTTCCGGCGGTTGCTGGCGATTTTCCAAGGAGCGCGGCGCCTTGGCTCTGGGCGGTTCGGTGGCGCTCAACTTGCCGCGCCTGGCGCTGCGCGCCGGCCCCTGGCGCGAGGAGCGCTTCCTCGAGGCGCTGGTGGAACTCGCGCGCGACGCCGCGGCCGGGCTGGCCGAACTCGCGCGCTTCCAAACGCGCAGCGCGCCCTCGCGCGGCGTCGCGCGCGAGTT
>JAKFYL010000192.1 GCA_021730845.1 Planctomycetota bacterium
CGCTAGCCCCCCCACCGACCCGCACCGCCAGCGCGCGGACTTTTTTAGGCCCCCGTTTTCACCTCTTTGGCGTGCCCCCGACTGGCCCTTAGCTCGCGGCCCAGCTCGACGCCTGGGGCAAGCGTGTTTTTCCCCGTTGTAGGAGATCCATGGTCAAGCACATTTTCATCACCGGCGGCGTGGTGAGCAGCCTGGGCAAGGGACTGACGTCGGCTTCGATCGGCATGCTGCTCGAACGCCGGGGCCTCGCCGTGTCGATGCAAAAGCTCGATCCGTACATCAACGTGGATCCGGGCACGATGAGCCCCTTTCAGCACGGAGAGGTGTACGTGCTCGACGACGGCTCGGAGACCGATTTGGACTTGGGCCACTACGAGCGCTACACGCATGCGCGGTTGTCGCGCACGGCCAACTTCACCAGCGGCAAGATCTACTCGGAAGTCATCGCACGCGAGCGCCGCGGGGACTACCTGGGCAGCACGGTGCAAGTGATTCCGCACATCACCGACGCGATCAAGGAAGCGATCCGAGCCGGCGTCACCCCCGGCGTGGATGTGGCCATCACCGAGGTTGGAGGCACGGTCGGCGACATCGAAAGCCTGCCCTTCTTGGAGGCCATCCGCCAACTGGCCTTGGAACTGCCGCACGGCGACGTGCTATTCGTGCACCTGACCCTGCTGCCCTATTTGCGCGCTTCCGGCGAACTCAAGACCAAGCCCACCCAACAATCCGTGGGCAAGCTGCGCGAAATCGGCATCCAGCCGGACATCCTGATCTGCCGCACCGAGCAGCCCATGCCCTCCGGCATGGCCAAGAAGATCAGCCTGTTCTGCAATGTTCGCGAAGAGTTCGTGATCGAGGAACGCGACGTAGGGTTCTCGATCTACGAAGTGCCCGTGATGCTGGTCGAAGCGGGGCTCGACAAGTTGATCACGCGCCATTTGGGCCTGCCGGTCGAGATCGAAACCGACCTGAGCGACTGGCGCGAAATGCTGCGCAACATGCACCTGAACAAGGACACTTGCGAAATCGCCGTCGTGGGCAAATACATCGAGCTGCACGACGCCTACAAGTCGATCTACGAAGCCTTGTCCCACGGCGGCGTGAAGAACCACTGCAAAGTGAAAGTGCGCAAGATCTCGGCCGAGGACTACCTAGCCCAGGGCGAAATCCTGCTCGAAGGCGTCGACGGCCTGCTGGTTCCAGGAGGCTTCGGGGAGCGCGGCATCGAAGGCAAGATTCAGGCCATCGAGCACGCTCGCAAGACGGGCCTGCCCTTCTTCGGGATCTGCCTGGGCATGCAGTGCGCTGCCATCGAAATCGCTCGCCACTTGCTGGGCCTCAAACAGGCCCACACGGCCGAACTCGACCCCAAGTGCCCCGACCCAGTGATCCACTTGATGGAGGACCAGCGCCAGCGCTCGGAAAAGGGCGGCACCATGCGCCTGGGCTCGATGCCCTGCCGGCTGACTCCGGGATCCTTGGCCCACAAGCTCTACCGCGTGGAGCTGACGGCAGAGCGCCACCGCCACCGCTACGAATTCAACAACACCTACCGCGCGCCTTTCGAGGCGGCCGGGGTTCGTTTCTCCGGCGTGAATCCCGAGCGCAATCTCGTGGAGATCTTGGAACTGCCTGCACATCCGTTCTTCGTGGGCGTGCAGTTCCACCCCGAATTCAAGAGCCGGCCGCTCGATCCGCACCCGATTTTCGATGGCTTCGTGGCCGCGGCACTGGCACATTCCAAAGGCAATTCGCGCGGCGCGCGTTCGACCCAAACCTCGCACGTTACCTGATGCATATGCGGGCCAACATGAAATGACCAATACGAGTCTGGCCCGGCATTTCGTGCTCGACCCATCACGGGTGTTTCTCAATCACGGTTCCTTTGGCGCTTGCCCCAAGGTCGTGCTCGATGACCAAGCGGCATGGCGCGAACGATTGGAAAAGGAACCCGTGGCCTTCATGGTCGGCCAGTGGGAACGCTCGCTCGACGAAGCCCGCGGGCATCTGGCGCAGTTCCTGAACTGCCAAAGCGATGATCTGGCCTTCGTTCCCAATGCGACTCACGGCGTCAACACCGTGCTGCGCTCGCTGGCTTTCCCGGCCGGGTGCGAACTTCTTACGACCAGCCACGAGTACAACGCTTCGCGCAATGCCCTGGATTTTGCAGCCGGCTGCTGGGATGCGCGTGTGGTCGTCGCGCCCATCCCGTTCCCGATCCAAAACCCTCAAGTCGTTCTGGATGCGCTGCTGGAAAAGCTCACCCCGCAAACCAAATTGGTCTTGGTCGACCACGTAACCAGCCCCACGGGACTGGTGCTGCCGATCGAGCGCATCGTGGGCGAAATGCAAAGCCGCGGCGTGGACGTCTTGGTGGATGGAGCGCACGCACCGGGCATGTTGCCCTTGGACTTGACCCGCTTGAATGCCGCTTACTACACGGGCAATTGTCACAAGTGGCTGTGCGCGCCCAAGGGTGCGGCGTTCCTGCACGTGCGCGCCGATCGTCAGGCACACATCCGGCCCCTGGCCATCAGCCACGGAGCGAACAGTCCGCGCACCAATCGTTCGCGCTTCCGGCTCGAATTCGATTTTACCGGCACCACGGATCCCTCCCCGTGGCTCTCCATTCCGGCCGCGCTGCGCTTCTTGGGTGAGTTGCTTCCCGGCGGCTGGGATGAATTGCGGCAATCCAACCGCAAGCTCGCGCTCGAAGGCCGCGCACAACTGTGCCGCACCTTGGGTGTACAGCCCCCCGCACCCGAAGAAATGATCGGAAGTTTGGCGTCGGTGCCGATTCCACCGGCTGGTCGCCGGCCGGGCAACGTCTACGACGACGCCCTTCAAGACACGTTGGTCGAAAAATACAACATTCAAGTTCCGATCTTTTATTGGCCGGCGCTCGATCTGCGCCTCGTACGCATCTCGGCCCAGGTCTACAACAGCGCGCAGCAATACCGCGCCCTGGCGGCGGCTTTGACGCGCGAACTCGCTGCGCGCAACTAAGCTCCCATTGTCCCTTGCGGCGTCCTAGCAGTCCGTGGTGAAAGTAGCTACTGCGGCTTTGCGCGCGATCACCCTGCGGCGTCGCGCTCGTCGGGTCGTGGTCAGCGGCCAGGAAGGCCGCTTCCGCCGCCCCGGTGTCGCGCTCCTTGCAGGGCGAACGCGCGCTTCGCCTCGCTGCGCGACTTTCAACACGGACTGCTAGCGCCAGCGCCTTCCTGTCCAATCCGTCATTTTTTTCCCAGTGCGAAAGTCGCGTCCCGCAATTCCAGCAGGGACGCTCGGATTCCAGTGCAGTCTGAATCTAGCGGCACCCGAGAAAGTCGCCGCAGCCACTCAGTAGGCGCTATGTCTTGACCGCTACCGCGGCGTCGTACCAGCGCACTTTGCTCCGGCTGCATTCCTAACGAGCTCTTCACTTCTGGACCGCACATGGAACTCGTTCGTGGCCAACGCTACTACTCACGACTTGCACGCTCGTTCAAGCGTGCCGGCACTGGTTAGCAAACCAAGACTCCCCATGCGAACCCAAGCTCCCCAAAGCAGCACAAGCAATCAGGTATTGAGACTCGCCGCGTGCGCCTTCACCATGGCGGTGGCACTGCAACCCGCCCAAGCCCAGTCCTGCAGCACGTACCAAGAGCAAAGCGGACTGCTCATCGTCGAACTCGAGTTCCACAACGCTTTCGGCAATTGGAAGAACGAGACGACCTGGCCGGGTTACGCCGGCGCGAGCTACTTGCGCTGGGATGGACCGGACATGTTCAGCACACCCGGTGTCGACAGCTTGCGCTATGACTTCCACATTCAAACGCCCGGCACCTACCGCCTGGCGCTGCACAACCGCCACAACCACCCAGACAGCTCGCAGGAGAATGATGCCTGGGTGCGTTTCGACGGCCAAAACTGGGTCAAGGCCTATTCGAACACGGGCTCAGGACCGATCAACGTGTGGAATTTCGAGACGCGATTCGAGGTAGGATCCAGCCATGTGGAGCCCGAAGTCACGCTGGCCGCGGGGGACCATTCGATCGAGATCTCCGGTCGCTCCAGGAACTTCATGATCGATCGATTCCACCTGGCTTTGATCGGTCACCCACAAGCGAAGGAAATCAGCGCTTCTCATTCTTCCTGCGCCGCCGGCAATGCCAGCACCTACTGCGTGCCCCAAGTCAACTCGCTAGGCTGCACGCCTGCGGTCGGCGTCCCTAGCGGTCAACCGAGCACGAGTTCGGGCCAGCCTTTCGTCGTCACGGCCAACCAAATCGTGAATGCTCAGTTTGGCGTGTTCTTCTACGGGTATCAGCCGACCAGCGTGCCGTTCCAAGGCGGGACGCTGTGCGTGCAAGGCCCCTGGAAACGTACGCCGGTGCAAAATTCGGGCGGCAATGGAAACGCCGGCACCGATTGCTCGGGCAGCTTGGCAATGGACGTGAACGCCTGGCTGGCCAGCGGACAAGATCCGCAGTTGACCCCAGGCACGAACATGTTCGGTCAGTTCTGGTACAGAGATCAGCTCGGTGTGTTTGGTACCGGATTGACCGATGCGGCTGCCATGACGGTGCAACCCTAGACCGCTACGCTCGATCAACGGCTGCGCCGCAAAGGGACCAAGGCCGCGCTAACGCGCGCATGTTAGCGCGGCCATACCGGCACCGCACCCGTTTCGAGCAGCCAATCCGCCACGCGCCTGCCGATGAGGGCGTACGCCTGCGCATTGGCGTGGTACTCGCGGGGATGCAAGCGCAATGGAGCCAGTTCCATGCCCGCAAACAGCTCTTCCAGGTCCAAGACCTGCAGGCCGTTGGCGCGACAAAATTCCCCCACGATCCGATGCGCACGCCGGCCGACCAGCGGTAGCGTAGGATCGCTACCCAATCGGTGCAAGTACGGCAGTAGCACGACCACCATGCGCGCTCCGCGCGCTTGGCACAGTTCCTTTGCCCGCAGCAGCGCCGCCTGCACTCGATGCCAGGCGGGCTCGTCCGCCCCGTACAACTCGTCGCGCGCGGTTCCGTACATGTCCAAGGCCAGCCGCTGGTAGGTCTGCTCGGCCACCAGATCTACGGCGCGCGAGTGGCGGCGCAAGAAGCCCACCACGCCCTTGCGTTTGGGCTGCGTCAATCGCAGCCACAGCCCGGGCATCTGGGATTTCTTGAGGGGCATTCCGCGCATGGCGACGTCGTTGAGGAAGTACTGCCATACGACCACGTCCGGTTGCCAATCGAGCACGCTGCGTTCGAGCCAAAGCGCTTCTTGCTCTGCGTCGTATGCGTCGACGCCCGCGTTGATGACTTCGACCAGGCCGGCACCTAGCTGGCGTTCGAAAATCCGCGCGACGACTGCAGGCCAAGGTTCGTCATCTGCAACACCGTAGCCAAATGTGTGCGAATCCCCCACACACGCCACGCGCGTCACTCCGGCGAGCTTCTCGCGCGAAAACCTTGGTCCGCGAAATCCGTCCTCGTTCACTCGGCCTTTAACCACCCGTGGCGCCGCTCCGAGCTTGTCGACGAACGTGATTTGGAACGGGGCACCGGGCTGGTTGTCATACAACTGCACCGGGTCATCCACGCCGCGCATGTGGGCGCCCTCGAAAGCCGGCGCAGTCAGAGCTCCCCAGTCCGTCCAGCGCACGCACAGCTCCGTGGCAAGCAGCCCCAGGCAGGCGGCTGCCAGGCTGATTCCCAGGCGGCGCCAGCCCCGTCGCGTGCCCTTTTGCGCAGAGCCGATCGATGCTTGACTACTCATGGCGGTCCTAGTGGCGCCCTAGCGCCCTTGCCGTTCGACACGTCTAGGATCGGAACCGTGGCTCGACAGGGCGTCCTGCAGACTTGCGTCGAGGCTAGCTTGGGCCAGGCCTTCCGCCACGCCCAACCACAGAAGCACCGAGCGCCAACCGCCGCGCCGGAGAGAGGCGCCGCCGAGCCCGTGCACTTGTGCAGGCAGACCGCGCACGAGCAAGCGGGCGTACGCCAGCCCGCGCCCATACGTCCAAGCCGCGCGCCAGCGCCGTGGAACATGGGCCTCGAAGCGCGCGTCCAGTTCCAGGCCTTGCCGCACGTTCGTTGTCAATGGGTACTCGAAGGCCAGCGCCATTCCACTGGCAACTTGGCGCGCCAAATTCGCGGGCAGATTGTCCAAGAATGCCAACTTCGCGTCCCACGCCTGTTGCCCCTCTGGCGTCCAAGCGAGGTTCGTGCGCAGCCCGCTGCCGTAGCCACGGGCGATTTCGATCTGTGCTTCCTTGGGAATCATGGCGACCACTTCAGCGATGCGCCCTGGAGAGCTTGCTTGCAAGTGCCACCAAAAATGGAAACCAAGGCCTTCGTGCACGTCGAGCCGCTCGCGCTCCGGCAGGCTGGCAAGAATGCGCTCAGCCAGCGGCGCGTTCCAGCGCCCCGGACCTTGCGCACTCGTGCGCATGCAGCGACGGAACATCACGCGCGAGAGCATGTGGCCGGACCAACCCTGGTGGTGCAGCGCTTCCAGACTCAGACTCGGTCCCACGAATCCCAGGGTGAACGGCGTGCCAAGCAGCGCTAGGGCGGCTAGGGATCCAGCCAACTTGGGACGCATCGTTCTTGCCAGCTGGCCGTAGGCCACGCCCAGAACGAGCAAGAAAACGTACAGCTGGGAGCCCAAATAACGCAGGGTGACCGGATCGTAAGGCCGTGCGCGCAGGTCGAATCGGAATTGACTGCACGCAAACACCAGCACGAACGTCGGAAAGTACAGCAGCAGCGGAAGGCAGTACAAGCGTTGGAAACGGGTCAGGTTGGTGCCGGCGGCGACACTGGCCGGCTGCGCGCCGCTGGCAGCCTTCGTCTCCCGTTTCGGGCCCCGCATCCAAAAGCCGATTAGCAGACAGCCGGCGCTGAGCGCGACAGCCGCATGGAACGAGTACTGGCCCCACTCGCCAGGCACCCCACCCAGGTCCGGAAAACCGCCTGAGTGCGGCAGTACGTCGCGCACGAGCACGCCGGCCCGCTGGCTTGCTAGAAGCCAATCCGGGCGCAACAACGAGCCCAAATTCGCGGCTGCAAAACCCTGCGGTCGTCCGCCGCTGACGATGGCAGTCCACACCAGCGGCGCGCAACCCGCGAAAGCTCCGGGCACGCAGCGCAGCCCGTCCCCTAGAGAACGGCGCCATCCACGAATTGCTACGTGGCTCATGGCAAGCACGGCGAGCCACAGCAGGACTCCGAAGTAGAAACTGACAGCCAGGCCAGCGCAGACTCCCAGTACAGTCGCCCTGGTTTGGCCCAATTCTGTTTCGTGCCAGCGCAGCCAAATCCAATAGAGCAACGCAATCCACGCCAATGCTTCGAAGTGGCTGCCCAGTGCGAATAGCGCAAGGCGAGCCAAAGTCGGCGGCCCCAGCGCGAACAGGAACACCACGAGCACAGCGCTCATGCGCCCACTTCTTGGAGCGAGCACGAGCCAGGTGAGCACCAGGGTGGCCAGGCCGAATCCGATGGGCACCAGTTTGAGCACCAAGTAGCTCTCGCCCAGGAGCGCGAATAGCGGCGCGGCCAAAAGACCGCACGCCAAGTGCCCGCCGCAATTGTCGTAATAATCCTGGAGGTCCAGTCCCTTCCAGCCGCCCTGTGCCGCGTGACCGATGTTTCCGGCTAGAGCAAGCTCATAGGGCGGATGGCAGTGGGCGTCGAAATTGGTCAGCAGCAACGCCGCCCGCAAGGCCAAATACACCAAACTCGCGGCGGCGAGAGGCCATGCGAAGCGCAGGCTCAGCAACCGAGGCATGCGGGTCGCCCACTCGGCAAGGAGCGAGCGGCAGCGCGTGCCAGCTTGGTGCAGATCGGATCCAAGTTAGTGCAGCGACGCAGTGGGCAAGTTTGGCCTCGGCCCACATTGTGTGCTACGCGTGGCGTGTGTCAATCGAAGGCGGCCCCTGGAGCGCTGCTCGCCAGGCTCTTTCTGCTACGTACGGTCGATAGGACGCGGCGCCTTTTCGAGCGTGGGTGCGAGGTTGTAGACCTCGGAAGCGCCGGGCGGGATGCTCAAGAATTGCCAGCGATCGCCCACCAGGGACCGCGCCAAGAACACGATCTGGCCCACGTGGTAGGCGGTGTGAGCAAGGGACCGATGCAAGGCCTCTTGCACGGCCAGGGGCTGTCCGCGAATCTGGACTTGGCGGCCAAGGTCGCCATCGCTCAGGGATCCCAGGGCAGCGAAGAGCACACTCCAACCTCGATTCCAGTGCGCGAGGAGCTCTTCGCGAGTCGCACTCCGCTGGGCGAATTCGCTCTCTCGGTCGCGCCAGGTCTTTTCGCCGTCCGTGGTGAGAAAATCAGTGAAGCGAGAGCGCAAGTTGCCGGCCACGTGCCAGCACAGTGCGGCCACGGAATTGGGTCCGCCTGGCCTGCAGTGAGCAAGCTGAGGGTCGGTTAGTTGCGCCAGGGCGCTCTCGGCCAGCAGCCTGTAGCGGCAATATTCGGATTCGATCGAAGCCAGCAGCGCACGCATGCTGCTTCGTCCGGCTAGCGGTAGGCCGGAATCCCAGTGAGCGCTTCACCGACCGCCAAGGTGTGGATGTCGTGCGTACCTTCGTAGGTGATCACCGACTCCAAATTGCACAGGTGCCGGCCTGTCTGGTACTCCAGGCTGATGCCGTTGGCGCCCAGCATGTCGCGGCACACCCGCGCGCAGTCTAAAGCCAAGGCCACGTTGTTGCGCTTGCCCATGGATACCTGAGCGGGTGTCAACTTGCCTTGGTCCTTGAGGCGCCCCATGCGCAGCGCCATCATTTGGCCGAGCGTGATTTGCGTGGCCATGTCCGCGAATTTCTTTTGCGGAATCTGGAACGCGGCCACGGGCTTGTCGAACACGATGCGCTGCTTGCAGTATTGGAGCGCTTCGTCGAAACAGGCTAGCGCCGCGCCTAGGCCACCCCAAGCGATGCCGTAGCGCGCTTGCGACAAGCAGCCTAGGGGCGCTTTGAGCCCTTCGGCCTTGGGCAAGCGATTGCTCTCGGGAACGACCACTTCTTCGAGCACCAACTCCGAGGTGATCGAGGCGCGCAGCGAGAACTTGTGCTTCTGCTCGGGAGCCGAGAAGCCCTTGCGATCGCTCTCGACCAAGAACCCGCGCACACCTTCCGGCGTGCGCGCCCATACGACGGCCACTTGGCTGACCGTGCCGTTGGTGATCCACATTTTCCGGCCGTTGATGACCCAGTCCGAGCCCTTCTTCTTGGCCGTGGTGAGCATGC